>CAMVBO010000102.1 GCA_947165745.1 uncultured Clostridia bacterium
TCGGCCAGAGCCGCCTGTGCATGCTGATGATGGGCACCGCCCACATCGGCGAGGTGCAGTCCAGCATCTGGGACGACGAGACCATGGCCGTCTGCGCCGAAAAGGGCATTTTGCTGCTGTAACCAAAGTGTATTTATAATACTGTTCTCAATATAATACAACATCTGTCGGCGTCTTTTCCGTTCCTTGTCATATTTTTAAATGAGAATAGTATAAAACCCGTTCCCCGGGTCCCCACGGAAGAACATTCCGAAAAGGACGCGGGGAACGTTTTTTCGCGGCATAATTCCCGGCGCAAGCCCGATGTGGCAATCCGGCCGCCAAACTGCCGCGCAGTTCTTGCGAAAACATTTTGGAAGGATCGAAGAGCTTTTTGTCAATATTTTCAGTGCTACCCTCCGAGCGGGCGTCATAAATAATTGCACGCTTGAAGGGAGGACTGATGGGATGCAGAGAAGGCTGGAGCAGGCGGGCGCGCTGTGGCGCGGAATGGACTGGGAGGCCGGGGCAGCGCTGGGGCGCAGGCTGCTGGGCTGGGCGGCGCTGGCGGGGGCGATGTTCCTGCTGTGCCAGGCGCGAACGGCGCTGGCGGCGCCCTTCGCCATGGCCTTCCTGGCGGCGGCGCTGTTGTCCGGCAAGGGCGCGGCGGCGATGCTCCTGGGGTGCGTCGCGGGGGCGGCGCGGGGTTCCCTCCGGGATTTCGACCTGCGGCTGCCCATCGGCGCGGCCATCGTGCTGGGCGGGGCCATCGCCTGGGACGCCGCGCGACCGGCGCTTGAGCGAGCCGCCGGCAGGGACGATCGCGCGGGCAGGGCGCTGCGGACGGTTGCGCTCTGGCTGACCGGGCGGAACGCCTCGGCCTTTGAGTCCCCGGCGCCGAACCGGCTGGCGCGCTCGCCGAACAGCGCGATTGGCGCGGCGCTGGCGGGCATGGGGGTGCTGGTCCCAGGGCTGGCGCTGCTGGGAGAGGCGCTGGCTCTGCCGGAGGCGGCGGAGGTGACGGCGGCCTCGGTGGCGGCGGTGGCCGCGACCCCCTTCTTTATGGAAGCCATCGAAGGCGGCTGGCGGCCCCGTCGGCTGACGGCGGCGAGCCGCGCGGGATGGTGGATGGCGTCGGCGGCGCTGTGCGCGGGGCTGGCGCGGCTCTCCAAGCCCCTGGCGACGGCCCTGGGCGGCGCGCTGGCGGTGTCGCTGCACCCCGCCGGGGCGCTGGCGGCGATGGTCGCCGTCGGCGCGGCGGCGGTCTGCGCCGGGGAGCCCGGGCTGTTGGCGCTGTTGGCGATCGGCGGCGCGACCGCGCAAATCTGTACTAATTATAATCGCCCGATCCGGGCGGCGGCCTCCGGCGCGTCGATGCTGGTGGCCGGGCTGATGCTGAACTTAAAACCGGTGGTGCTGGCTGGCGGGCTGGCGGGCTGTGCTTTGGCGGCCCTGCCCCTGCCCGAGGACTGGACGCGGGCGCTGGCGCGGCTGGCGCGTCCCGTCGCGCCCGGCGATCCCGCGCGGCTGGCGGCGATGGACCGCCGTCGCGCCGCGGCGAAGCTGGAGGCCTTGGGCGCGGCCTTTGGCGAGCTGGCCGAGGGCTATTTGCGGCCCGTGACATTGCCCGACGAGCAGGCGTTGACCCGGCGGCTGCGGGGCCGGCTGTGCGCCGGCTGCGGCGACTATGGCGCGTGCTGGGCGGGGGAGCGCAATCGCGGCGCGCGCTTCCTGTGCGATTTGATCGCCCGGGCGGCGGCGCGGCCGGAGGACGCGCCCATCTTTGGAGAGGAGGTGACGCCGGAGCTGTTGCGCCGCTGCCGCCGGGGACGGCTGCTGGCGGAGCGCACGGAGGACCTTTTGGAGGACTTTGCCCGCACCCGGCGCGCGGAGCTGCGGCGTGGGGCGGAAAACCGGCTGGCGTCGGCCCAATTCGCGCAGGCCCAGGGGCTGCTGGAGGCCCTGGCCGCGGGGCTGGCCCGGCCCGCTTACAGGCGGCGGTCCCGGCTGAAGGTGATGAAGGGGGCGGCCTGCGCCTCCGGCTGCGCGGGGCAGATGAGCGGCGACAGCCATCTGGTGACGATGATCGACGAGCGGCGGCTGCTGGCGCTGGTGTCCGACGGCATGGGCAGCGGTCCCCTCGCCGCCGAGGAGAGCGGCCTGGCGGTGCGGCTGCTGGGCCGGTTTTTGCGGGCCGGGGCCGGCGTGAATCTGGCGGTGGAGACGGTGAACGCGCTGCTTCTGAACCGGGGCGGCGAGGATATGTTCGCCACGGCGGACATACTGGTGTTGGACCTGGCGACCGGCGAGGCGGAGCTGACGAAGCTGGCGGCCTGCCCGACTTTCATCGCCCGGGGCGGGGAGGCGCTGCGGGTGGAGGGCGGCCGCCTGCCCCTGGGCATCCTGGAGCGGGTGCGGCCGGAGCCCGTGCGGACGCGGCTGATGCCGGGCGACGCGGTGCTGATGGTCAGCGACGGCGTGGCGGACGCCGCCGGGGCCGAGGCGCTGGAGGCGCTGCTGCTGGAAAGCCCGGGGGAGGACCCCGCCCGCCTGGCCGAGCGCGTCCTGGATCTGGCCGGGGCCGCCTGCGAGGGGGGCCGCCGGGACGACATGACGGCGGTGTGCCTGATCGTGGAGAGGGGAGGGTGAAGAACGGGGGCTGTCTCAAAACGAAAATTTTGAGGCAGCCCCTTTCGAACGCCCGCCATGGCGCCAAATTTAATTTACTCTTTACACATGCCAAATGGTATGTTATAATGACACTGGTTATAGATTACTCAAAAGGAGGCATTCACATGAAGAAATTGTTGACCCTGGTGTTGGCCGCGCTGATCTGTCTTATGCCCATCGCGGCGATGGCCGAGGGCGTCGAGCTGACCATGGGCTCCTGGCGCACCGACGACGTGGCCCAGGTGACCGCGCTGCTGGAAAAGTATGAACAGCTGACGGGCGTGAAGATCACCTTCCAGCCCACCACCCCCACCGAGTACAACGCCACCCTGCGCCTGCAGCTGGATAACGGCAACGGCCCGGACCTGTTCTACAGCCGTTCCTACGCCACCGGCGCCGAGCTGTGCGACGCGGGCTTCAACGTGATCTGCAATGATATCCCCGGCGTCATGGAAAACTTCACCGATTCCGTGCGCGGCGCCTGGACGGACGCTGAGGGCCATGTGTTCGCCGTGCCCTTCGCGGCGGTGTCTCAGGTGATCTACTACAACAAGGCCATCTTCGCCCAGGAGGGCGTCGAAGAGCTGCCCGCCACCTGGGAGGACTTCATCGCCCTGTGCGAGAAGCTGAAGGGCGATGGCATCACCCCGCTGGCCAACGGCATCGCAGACAACTGGGACATCCTGGAGTGCGTGCTGCTGGGCATGGTTCCCAACTACGTCACCTTTGAGGATCGCCTGGCCTATGAGTCCGGCGAGAAGAAGCTGAACGACGAGACCTGGGTGAAGATCTACGAAGACTTCGCCAAGCTGGTGCCCTATCTGCCGGATGGCTTCGAGGCCGTGGGCAACGCCGATTCCAACATGTTGTTCGCCACGGGCCAGACCGCGATGCTGATCGACGGCTCCTGGAACTGCGGCACCCTGAACAACAAGGACGAGTATCCGGACCTGGATCTGGGCTTCATGGCCTTCCCGGCGCCCGAGGGCAACGCGCCCGGCCTGTGCCTGCATGCCGACATGGGCATCGCCGGCAACGCCGCCTCCAAGCATCCCGAGGAGGTCAAGGCGTTCCTGCAGTGGCTGGCCTCTCCGGAAGGCGCGCAGATCACCGCCGACTATCTGCCCGGCGGCTTCCTGCCCATCATCAACGCCGAGCTGACCCTGCAGGACGAGACCATCGCCGAGCTGGCCGGTCTGTCTGAAGGCAAAAACACCGACGTGCGCTTCACCTGGGCCAAGATGAACGATGTGCTGTACACGCCCCTGGTGGAGAACCTGAACGCCATCTGCCGCGGCGAGACCACGCCCCAGGCGGCGGCGGACGCCATCAACGCGCTGTGGGAGGCCGCCCTGGCGGGCTGAGCCTGACACAACCGGCGCAACACACAATCTGGGCGGGCTGAACAAGCCCGCCCGGTATTCCTTTAATACCCCAGGGAAAGCGAGGGCAATTGCTTGCAGAAACCGAAACACCCCGCGCTGCAGGGCAGAGGCAGCATCCGGCCCGGCGGCGTCTACTGGCTGCGCTACATCATTCCGGCGCTGCTGGTGTACGCCGTGTTCATGGCCTATCCGCTGCTGGACTCCTTCCGCCTGTCGCTTTATACTGGCACCACGGTCAACAACCGGGAATTCGTGGGGCTGGCCAATTACGTGCGCCTGTTCACCGACGAGGTGGTCTCCAAGCGGTTCTGGAACGCCTTTGGCAACAACTGGGTGTTTTTCGCGTTTCACATGCTGCTGCAAAACTCCCTGGGCATACTGTTCGCCGCGATATTGACCAACCGCACCATGCGGGGCCGCGGAATCTATCAGACCGTGGTCTTCATCCCCTGCACCATCGCCGTGCTGGTGACGGGCTATCTGTTCAAGCTGATGATGAACCCCGTCTGGGCCGGCAAGACCCTGAAGGACATGGGGCTTGGCTTCCTGGTGAAGCCCTGGCTGGGCGACCGGGGCACAGCGCTGAGCTGCGTTTCGCTGGTATCCGTGTGGCAGTGGGTGGGCATTCCCACGATGATGTTCGTGGCCGCCTTCCAGGGCATCCCGGACGAGATGATCGAGGCCGCGGACATCGAGGGCAGCAATGCCTGGCAGACCTTCTGGCGCATCCGCGTGCCGATGATCACGCCGGTGATCGGCATGGTGGCCATCATGACCTTTGTCAACAACTTCAACGCCTTCGACGTGGTTTACGCCATGGAGACCGTGGACGGCGCGCCGGACTATGCCACCGACCTGATCGGCACGCTGTTCTATCGCTATGGCATCGCCGGCCAGCACCCGGGGGGCATCCCTGAGCCGGGCCTGGGCGCGGCCATCTCCACCGTGATATTCCTGATGCTGCTCTGCGGCGTGCTGCCCACGCTGCGGGCCACCCAGGGAAGGGAGTGACGGCGCATGGCGAAGAAGACGAAGGACCGCGAGCTGCACCTGGACCAGCGCCACATCGGCTATCACATCGCCATGATCCTCTGGTCCCTGGTGGTGGTGATTCCGGTGTGGATACTGATTATCAATACCTTCAAGACCAAGCGGGAGATCTACGGCAACCCCTTTGGCCTGCCCGCCCAGTGGACGACGGAGAACTATCGCTACATCCTGGGCAACAGCGATTTCCTGAACTACTTTAAAAATTCGCTCATCGTCGTGGTGGGCTCGCTGGCGATGATACTGTTCCTGGGGTCCCTGGCGGCCTACGCGCTGGCCCACTGGCGCACCAGGACGTCGAAGGGCATCCACTTCTTCTTCATCATCGGCATGATGCTGCCCATCAAGATCGCCACGATCCGGCTGTTGCAGCTGATGAAGACCCTGGGACTGCTGAACACGATCTGGAGCCTGTTCCCGGTGTACATCGCCATGGGCATCCCCACCGCCGTGTTCATCCTCACCCAGTTCATCCGCCAGCTGCCCGGCGAGCTGTACGAGGCGGGCTTCATGGACGGCGCGGGGCGGTTTATGATCTATTATCGCATCGTACTGCCGCTGATACGTCCCGCCCTGGCCACCGTGGCCATCTACAACCTGGTGCCCATCTGGAACGACCTCTGGTTCCCGCTGATCTTTATCACTGACGAGAGCCAGAAGACGGTGCTGCTGGCCGTCACCCGGCTGCAGGGGCAGTATACCACCGATTGGCCGAAGCTGCTGACGGTGCTGACGCTCTCGGCCCTGCCGGTCATCGCGCTGTACCTGGCCATGTCCAAGCAGTTCATCCGCGGCCTCACCGCCGGCGCGGTGAAGGGGTAGGGAATAAGGAGCAGGCAGTAGGGAGCAGGCAACAGGAATGGCTGCCGCCGCGCGGTTGTGCGACGCGCTGTAACAACAAACCTGATGCTGTTGAATATCGATTTGTACGGATCCTTCGCTGCGTTCAGCGAAGGATTTGTTTTGTGTCATTTGTGACAATAGGGACTGTCCCCAATGTCACACGCGCGCCAGCCACTATTCCTACTCCCTACTGCCTGCTCCCTACTCCCTAATTCCTCTTATGACTCCATAAATATGTAATCATTCCTGGTGATTCATCTTGACTAATGACCTTCAATTCCTTATAATAATACTGATGGTTTAGGCCTCAACAGAAAACTAAATAAGGAGGGTAATTCCGTTGAGCATCAAACTTACCGTTGACGGCAATACCGCCGTCAGCCATGTCGCGTATGCGTTCAGCGATGTGGCCGCTATCTATCCGATCACCCCGTCTTCCCCCATGGCTGAAGTGGCCGACGAGTGGGCTGCCCATGGCCGCCTGAATCTGTATGGCCAGACGGTCCGCGTGGCCGAGATGCAGTCCGAGGCGGGCGCCGCCGGCGCCGTGCACGGCTCCCTGGCCGCCGGCGCGATGACCACCACCTTCACCGCTTCCCAGGGCCTGCTGCTGATGATCCCGAACATGTACAAGATCTCCGGCGAGCTGATGCCGACCGTGTTCCACGTCTCCGCCC
>CAMVBO010000103.1 GCA_947165745.1 uncultured Clostridia bacterium
CGGTGACGGAGGAACAGTACGAAAACCGCCTGTTCCTGCAAAACGCCATGACGCGCAACGGATTCAAGCCCATCGACTGCGAGTGGTGGCACTTCTCCCTGCGGGACGAGCCCTGCCCGGACATCTATTTTGAGTTTCCCGTTTCCGAACAGTATCTGAAGCGGTAGGAGGCGAAAGCGATGATTTCACTGATCCTTTCTCTGGTGGTGCTGCTGGTGGGTTTTGCCGTGTACGGCAAGATTATCGAACGCGGCTTCGGACCGGATGATCGCCAGACCCCCGCCATCGCCATCAACGACGGTGTGGACTGCGTGCCCATGAAACCCTGGAAGGCGTTTCTGGTGCAGCTTCTGAACATCGCGGGCACGGGGCCGATCTTCGGCGCGCTGATGGGCGCTTGCTTTGGCCCGGTGGTGTTTTTGTGGATCGTGTTCGGCTCTATCCTGGGTGGCGCGGTGCACGACTTCATGTCCGGCATGATCTCCTGCCGACATGGCGGCGATTCCATCGCGGAGCTTTCCGGCGTATACCTGGGCAACGTGGCCAAGTGGATCATGCGCGTGTTCTCCATCGTGCTGCTGACGCTCACCGGCACCGTGTTCGTGAACAGCCCCGCGGCGCTGATCGCCCGGCTGACCCCCGCGGCGCTGAACGAGCAGTTCTGGATCGTGGTGATCCTGGTGTACTATGTGCTGGCCACGCTGCTGCCCATCGACAAGCTGATCGGCAAGCTGTACCCCATCTTCGGCGTGATTTTGATCGTCATGGCCGTCAGCGTGCTGGGCGGCATCGCGTTCGGCGGATATAAGATCCCTGAAGTCACCCTGGCAAACCTGCATCCCCAGGGCCTGCCCGTGTGGCCATTCATGTTTGTCACCGTGGCCTGTGGCGCGATTTCCGGCTTCCACGCCACCCAGTCGCCGATGATTGCCAAGTGCATCACCAGCGAAAAGCAGGGCCGCGCCATTTTCTACGGCGCGATGATCGCCGAGTCCGTGATCGCCCTGATCTGGGCGGCGGCGGGCGTGGCCTTCTATGGCGCCACGGACGCGCTGAACAACGCCATCACCACCCTGGGCCAGTCCGGCACGGTGTATGAGATTTCCAACAACATGCTGGGCGTGGTGGGCGGCGCACTGGCGGTGGTCGGCGTGGTGGTTTGCCCGATCACCTCCGGCGATACGGCCTTCCGCAGCGCGCGCCTGATCCTGGCGGAGATCACCAAGCTGGACCAGAAGAAGATCCGCAACCGCCTCATCATCACGCTGCCGCTGCTGGCGGTGGGCGCGGCGCTGACGCAGCTGGACTTCAACGTCCTCTGGCGCTATTTTTCCTGGAGCAACCAGACGCTGGCGATGATCTCCCTGTGGGTGGCCACGGCCTACCTCGTCAAGGAGGGCAAGTATCGCTTCGGCTCGCTGTTCACGGCGCTGCCGGCCGCGTTTATGTCGGCGGTCAGCCTCACCTACATCCTGATGGCCAACGAGGGCTTCGGCCTGTCTGCGGGTATCGCTTATCCGGCGGGCGCCGTATTCGCCGTAGCGCTGTTCTGCGTCTACGTGGTGCTGATGCGCAGGCGCTCCGGGCAGAGAATCTAAAGTGCCGGAAGACATATAAGACAAGGGCTGTCATTGCGACAGCCCTTGTTTTATGCGCTCACCCCAGCGCCGGGGAATTGATGGTCATTAGGTACAAGGTGTGATCCTTGCAGGTGTACAGCACGAACATGCGCGCGCTCAACGAAGCCTCCGCGTCGTCCAACCGGCAGCGCACCGTTCCGGCCGCGCCATCGCCGGGATGCCGGTCGGCCTTCACCAGCGCCTGGGTGAAGAAGGCCTCGTTTTGAGCAACGAACCGTTCCGCGCCTTCCATATCCCTGCCGATGCCCGCCAGCGCCTTGTACTGGTCGTTCACCTGCATGAAGGTCAGCGCGCCGCCTTCCCGCTTCAACACGGCGGTGGGGCCGATCAGGTTGTCCAGCAGCGAGCCGCTGAGCACCCCGCTGTGCACCATGTCGCGGAAGTGCAGCTGGTTCTGGATCTGGCGCGAGGCCTTTTTGTAGCTCTCGCCCAACAGCTCCGGCTGGCGAAGGATCTCCTCGAATTGCTCCACGGGCATGGGCCGGTAGAACAGGAAGCCTTGGGCATAGTTTTCGCCCATGGAAAGCAGGCTCTCCCGCTGGGATTCCGTCTCGATGCCCTCGGTGATCACCACCATGCCGATCATGTGGGCCATGCTGACCACCGATTCCACGATGGAGATGGCCTTCACGTCCGAATTGGACATGGCCATGAAGTGCACGTCGGTCTTGAGCACGTCCAGGTTTATGCTGTGCAGCATGCTCAGCGATGAGTAGCCGCTGCCGAAGTCGTCCATCAGCACCTGGAAGCCCGCCGCGTGCAGCTTTTCCACCGCGTCCATCAGCAGGTCGGTGTTGTCGGCGAAGGCGCTCTCGGTGATCTCGACGCCCAGCAGCATCGGGTCGATTTCATATCGCTTCGTCAGGTCGATGAAGTGCTGGGCGATGTCGGTGAAGAAGAAGTCCACCCGGGACACGTTCACGGAGATGGGCAGCTGGGGAAGCCCCCTGTCCTTCAGGCTCTTCAGCCACCGGCAGGCCTTTTCCCAGACGACGCAGTCCACCTCGAAGATGGTGCCCGTCTTTTCCAGCGTCGGAATGAACTGACCGGGGCTGATGAGGCTGCCGTTGTGGATCCACCGGCAAAGCGCCTCCGCGCCCACCACCTTGCCGGTCTGCTCGTGCACCTGGGGCTGGAGATAGAACAGGAACTCATCCTTCTCGAGACTTTCGCGCACGTTCATCAGCAGCAGCTTGTCGTCGCGGTCGCGCAGGTAGCGGTCCGGGTCGTAAAAGCGGATGTGCTCCACATAGCTGCCCTTGATCTCCTGCAGGGCGATCAGCGCGTGATCGTACATGGCGGAGAGCGGGTCGCCGGGCGTGGACACGTAGACGCCCGCGGCGGGGGAGAAGCCGTCCGGATAGGTCAGTTGGCCGTAGACGTCCTCCGCGCAGGCGCGGGGCTCCTCAGCCTGAACGGCGCTCAGCGGCAGGAGCAATATGAAGTTGTCCCCGCCCAGATAGCCGCAGATGCCGCCTCGCTGTTCCGCCAGGCGCAGCAGCGACGCGGCGATGGCCTCCAGAAAGCGGTTGCCGGCTTCCCGGCCGAAGATGTCGTTGTAGAGCTTAAAGTAATTGAGGTCGAACACGGCTGTGAGCATGGCCGCGTCCGGGCGACGGCGGATGAACTCGTCAGCGAGAGTGAAAAAGGCGTCGGAGCGATGCAGCGAAATCTCCGCCTTGAAGCCGACGGAGGCGTCCGCGCTCTCCGCTTTCGGGGCGGGTACCCTGGGCACCAGGCGGCCGACCCAGTCCTCGTGGGCGGCCAGGTGGGCCTGATGGATGAGGTCGTCCGGTGCGCAGCCCGCCCGCTCACGGGCCACGGCGCCCACGCCGCACAGCAGGTCGTGCTCCTCCAGCAGTTTGCGCAGCTGATGGATGCGGCGGTCAAAGGCAGCCTGTACGCCATCCCAGAGCACCAGGAATTCGTTGGCCGTCACCCGGAACACCGAGCCCTGGCCGAACAGGCCGATCAGCACTTCGCCGCTGCGAATCAGCGCCTGTTCCATCTGCAGTGCGGCAGGGGATACCTTGTCGCCGGCCCAGCCCGCTACCTCCACATAGCAAACGCCGATGAAGCCGTCCTCGGGCCAGCCCTGCAGGCACTTGCGCATGCTCTCCAGGCTGCCGGTGCCCGTCAGCTTGTCCTGCTGGTTGATGGAGGTCATGCGGCGGATCAGGTGCTCGTGATAGACCATTGAAGAGAGTATGTAGCGCATGCCGGGCATGATGATGGAGGCGTCGCACAGCGTCTCCTCGCCCGGGTTTTCCATGATGAAGAAGCCGATTTCATGGCCGTGGAACGCCAGACGCGACGCGACGAAGGAATGCACGCCCTGGGCCTCGAAGATGGAGGCCAGCTCCGGCAGCGCGTCCTTCAGGGTGCCGATGTCCCGCACGCGCAGGTATTCCTGGCGGCGCAGCTGGCCCAGCCACTGCTCAAACAGCGCCTGCGGCAGGGACCGCATCAGCTCCCGCACGTGATCCGATTCCACGCGGCACCACTCGTAGGTGTTGTCGCAGGTGCCGTCCACGCGGGTTTCAAAGATGCTGATGCGCTGGCAATCCAACTCCTCGCCGATGCAGGCGAGCAGATCCTCCATGGCCTCATGGGAGGCGGTGTGGGAAAAGGCCTTTTGAAACGCGCGGTTCAGTGATTCCAGCTCCTGCAGTTGACGGACTTGTTCCATGGCGCAACATCCTTCTGTATCCGTGAAATACGGCGATTTACCGGAGTATTATAGCATAATCCAAAGCAAAAGGCCAGTAAATTTATACTATCAGATAACAAAACGGTACGCGCGGGAATTATCGAGAAAACCCTTGCCCCCCGGCGTGCGGAGCGTTATAATAGATATAACAATATCTGGAAAGGCGGATTGGCTTGAACCACCGGGACGACAGCGCCCCCGCGGCCATCCAGGTGCGCGGCGGCCGGGTGCACAACCTCAAGAACATCGACGTGGATATCCCGCTGAACCGGATCGTGGGCATCGCGGGCGTCTCCGGTTCGGGGAAATCCTCCCTGGCGCTGGGCATCCTCTATGCCGAGGGTTCCCGGCGGTATCTGGAATCCCTGTCCACCTATACCCGTCGGCGCATGACCCAGGCCGAGAAGGCCCAGGTGGACGAGGTGCTGCACGTGCCCGCTGCGCTGGCCCTGCGCCAGCGGCCCGGCGTGCCCGGCATCCGAAGCACCTTCGGCACGGGCACGGAGCTTTTGAACATCCTCAGGTTGATGTTCTCCCGCCTGGCCAGCCATCGCTGTCCCAACGGCCATTATGTGCCGCCCTCCCTGAACGTGGCGGCGGAGCGCCCCCTGGCCTGCCCGGAGTGCGGGGCAACCTTCTTCGCTCCCGGGGCGGAGGAGCTGGCCTTCAACAGCCAGGGCGCCTGCAAGCGCTGCGACGGCACGGGCATCGTGCGCACGGTGGACGAATCCACGCTGGTGCCCGACGAATCGCTGACCATCGACGAAGGCGCGGTGGCCCCGTGGCAGACGCTGATGTGGTCATTGATGAAGGACATCGCCCGGGAGATGGGCGTGCGCACGGACGTGCCCTTCCGGGAGCTGACCCAGAAGGAGCGGGACATCGTGTTCCACGGTCCCGCCGTGAAGAAGAATATCATCTACCAGAACCGAACCAGCGGCGCGGCGGGGGACATGGATTTCACCTACTTCAACGCCACCTACACGGTTGAAAACGCCCTTGCCAGGGTGAAGGACGAAAAGGGCATGAAGCGGGTGGAGAAGTTTCTGCGCCAGGGCGTCTGCCCGGACTGCGGCGGCACCCGATTGTCCGACGCCGCCCGCGCGCCAAGGCTCCGGGGCCTCTCGCTGGCGGAGGTCTGCCGGATGACGCTTTCCGACCTGTGCGACTGGGTGGAGGGCGTGCCGGATTCCCTGCCGGAGGAAATGCGGCCCATGGCCCGAAGCATCCGCGATTCCTTCCGGGGCGCCGCCGGGCGGCTGATGGATCTGGGCCTGTCCTATCTGACGCTGGATCGCTCGGCGTCCACCCTTTCCACGGGCGAGCGGCAGCGCATGCAGCTGGCCCGGGCCGTGCGCAACCGCACCACCGGCGTGCTGTACGTGCTGGACGAGCCCTCCATCGGCCTGCATCCCTCGAACCTGGAGGGCCTGAAGGGCGTGATGAGGGATCTGCTTTCCGACGGCAACACGGTGGTGCTGGTCGACCACGACACACAGGTGCTCCGGGAGGCGGACTGGCTGATCGAGCTGGGGCCGGAGGCCGGCGCGAAGGGCGGCAGCATCATTGCCCAGGGGACCTTGCGGGACGTAGTGGCCAATCCTGCCTCCCGCATCGGCGGCTTCCTGTCGGGCAGCCGGCGCGTGGCGGTCAGAAGCCGGATAGGCGCCGACGAGATGTTTGCCCTGGGTCGGATTCACCTCTCGACCAGGGACATCCACACCGTCAAGCCTCTGGAGGCGGACTTTCCCAAGGGGCGGCTGATCGCCGTCACCGGCGTGTCCGGCTCCGGGAAGACCACCATGGTGCTGGAGAGCCTGATCCCGGCGCTGTCCGCATCCATCCGGGGCGAAAGGCTGCCGGAGCACGTCAATTCCGTGGCGGCGGAGGGCATCCGGCAGGTGAAGCTGATCGACGCCACGCCCATCGGCATCAACGTGCGCTCCACCGTGGCCACCTATGCCGACGTGCACGACGAGCTGCGCAAGGTCTACGCACGCAGCGCGGACGCCAGGGCCAGGGGCTACAAGGCGGGGGATTTCTCCTACAACACCGGCAAACTGCGCTGCCCGACCTGCGACGGCACCGGCTTAATCAACCTGGACGTGCAGTTCCTGCCGGATGTGGACATCCCCTGCCCGGACTGCGGCGGCTCCCGCTACAGCCGGGAGGCCTTCTCCATCCGCAGGCTCCGGAAGGACGGCTCCGGTGTCTCCC
>CAMVBO010000104.1 GCA_947165745.1 uncultured Clostridia bacterium
GTGCTGCGCGCTGCTGGCCGCGCTGATGTATGTTCTGGGCGGCGTGAAGGAATACAGGGGCGCGCCGGGCACCCAGGCCGAAGTGGCCGAAAGCCGCGCGCTGCTGAACGAGCTGCAGGCTCGGCCCCCGGCGGATCTGAACGCGGAAATCGAGCGGCAGTATCGCCAGAACCTGGCCGAGCGCAAGGGCATCCTGATCGACGATATTGAGGCCGAACAGCAAAAGATCCTGTCCATGACCGATTGGAACAAGGCGGACATTGTCCGCTGGTTCGACGGCACAGCCATCGTAGGCGATTCCATCATCAACCAGGTGCGCTCCTTCGGCTGGCTGGACGCGCCGGTGTTCTCCAAGGGCGGCATCCACGTGCGCAAGCAGCTGGATCTGCTGGACGATGTCGAGGCTGCCCAGCCCAAGGTGGTCTTCCTGTGCTTTGGCATGAACGACGTGGGCGTGTTCCAGGAAAAGGTGGGAACCTACGTCCAGCGCTATTCCGATATCATTCGGCGCCTGCAGAGCAACATCCCCGGCGTGATCATCTACGTGCATGCCACGCTGCCTGTGACGGAGGCCTGCGTGCAGAAGGAATCCAAGTACCAGTACATCGACCTGTATAACTCCGAAATGGAGAAGGTCTGCCCGGAGCTGGGCGCCTATTTCATCGATTCCGGCTTCATCCTGAAGGCCAAGCCGGAGCTGTACTCCTCCGACGGCAGACACCCGAGAAAGTATTACTACCCGCTCTGGCTGACCTACCTGGCGGATATGACAGGATTGAGTAATAAATGAGTGAACGCAGACCCCAGGCGCGCCCGCTCGCTCAGCGGCCCGCGCCTCAAAGGCCGCCCGTCCGGGCGACGGCGGCGCATCGACCCCCGGCCCGTCGGCCCGCGCCCAGGCGGGGCGGGTGGTTTGCCGTACCGGATCACCGCTACGCGGCCGTCAAGTGGGCGCTGCTGGCGGCGCTGCTGGTGTTCGCCGTGCTGGTGGTGCGGGCAAACGCCGCCCGGGACGTGGACTTTTCCGTCATCCGCGCGCGGATCGCCGCCGCGCCGGGGCTGGAAGCGCTGGAGGCCCTGGGCGAAAACGCCGCGCAGGACCGGCTGGGCATCGCGCCGGAGGGCTGCGAGGGCTGGCTGATGTACGGCTCCGGGGACGTGATGAACGTGGACGAGCTGCTCGTCGCCAAGGGCGAAGCGGAGGCGCTGGACCGCCTGGAAGCGGCCGCCCGCGCCCATGTGGAAGCGCAGCTGGACGTGTTCCGCAGCTATGGCGTCGACCAGAAGGAACGGCTGGAAAGCGCGGCTTTCCTGCGCCGGGGCCGCTATTTGTTCTACGCTGTGGGCGAGGCCGCCGATGGCTGGGAGGACGCCTTCCTCTCGGCCATACGATAGGGGGTGCGCGACTTGGTATTCAGCAGTCTGCACTTCCTGTACCTGTTCCTGCCGCTGGCGATGCTGGCCCATCTGCTGGCGCCCCGGCCCTTCAAAAACGCCGTGCTGCTGGCCTTCAGCGTGTATTTCTACGCCTGGGGCGAGCCGATCTACGCGGCGCTGATGCTGTTCAGCGTAGCCTGGAACTACCTCACCGGCCTGCAGCTGGGCGTGCGCACCCGGCCCTCGGCCCGGCGCGCGGCACTGGCGGGCGCGGTGGCGGTGAACCTGGCGGTGCTTGGCTTTTTCAAGTACGCCGGGTTCCTGGTGGACACCCTGAACGCCCTCTTCGGCCTGCGGCTGGCGAACCCGAACCTGCCGCTGCCCATCGGCATCTCCTTTTACACCTTCCAGGCACTGTCCTACGTGATCGACGTGTATCGGGGCAAGGTGAAGCCCCAGCGCAACTTCGTGGACTTCGCCGCCTACATCACCATGTTCCCCCAGCTGGTGGCCGGCCCCATTGTGAAATACGCCGACATCGAAGAACAGCTGACCCGCCGCAAAACCTCGCTGGCCCAGTGCGGCCAAGGGCTGGAGCGGGTGATCCTTGGCCTGTCCAAAAAGGTACTGCTGGCCAACAACCTGGGTCTGCTGGCGGACACCGTGAACGCCATGGCCGCCCCCTCCCTGCTCAGCGCCTGGCTGGGGGCCGTCGCCTTCGCGATGCAGATCTACTTCGACTTCAGCGGCTATTCCGACATGGCCATCGGCATGGGGCGCATGCTGGGCTTCTCCTTCCAGGAGAACTTCGACTACCCCTATCAATCCCACAGCGTCACCGAATTCTGGCGGCGCTGGCACATCTCGCTGTCCGAATGGTTCCGCGACTACGTTTACATCCCCCTGGGCGGCAACCGGGTGCGCCCCGGCCGACACGTGCTGAACCTGTTGATCGTGTGGATGCTCACGGGCCTGTGGCACGGCGCCAGCTACAACTTTGTGCTCTGGGGGCTGTACTACGGCGCGCTGCTGATCCTGGAAAAATACATGACCGGCAAGGCGCTTGAGAAGCTGCCGAAGCGGGTCTCCCGGGCGGCGACGCTTGTGCTGGTCACGGTGGGCTGGGTCATATTCAGCCACACGGATTTCGCCGCCATGGGCGCGTCCCTGGGCAGCCTGATCGGCATTGGCTGCTCATCCTTCGCGGACGGAACGTTCCTGTACCTGATGCGGGGCAACCTGCTGCTGCTGGCGCTGGGCGCGCTGTGCTGCGGTCCAGGCGTGCGCAAGTGGCAGCTGCGGCTCACCGGCCGGCATCCGCTGCTGGCCACGGCGCTGTTCGCTGCGCTGCTGATCGCCTGCACCGCCTGCCTGGTGCGCAATTCCTACAATCCGTTCCTGTACTTCAGATTCTAAGGGGTTCACAGTATGAAGAAGAAGCGCATGTTGTTTCTGCGCGGCGTCGCCATCGTCACGGCGGCGCTGGCGGTGCTGCTGTGCGCCGCGTTCATCGTCACGGGAGACCGGGCCTTCTCCCCCGCGGAAAACCGCAACCTGCAGACCCGCCCAAAGCTGACGCTGGCGGACGCGTTCTCCGGCCGCTACGAAAGCCGCTTTGACGACTACATCAGCGACCAGTTCCCCTTCCGCGACGCCTGGATCGCGCTGCAGTCCACGCTGGACCGGCTGGCGGGCAAGACGGAGTCCGGCGGCGTGTATCTGGGCAAGGACGGCTACTTGATCCAGGGCTTCACCGTACCTTCCGAGGAGGACTATGCCGCCACCCTCGCCGCGCTGCGGGATTTTTTAAACCGCCACGGCGACATGCCCCAGTATGTGATGATCGCGCCCACGGCGTGCCAGGTGCTGGCGGACAAGCTGCCGGCGCTGGCCCCGGCGGGCGATGAAAAGGCCTATCTCGACCGGCTGATGGCCGACCTGGCGGGCACCCCCGCCCGGCTGATCGACCTGCGGCCCGCCTTCCTGGCGGCGAAGGAGAGCACCCAGCTCTACTATCGCACGGACCACCATTGGACCACCGACGGCGCTTTGCTGGCCTATCGGGAGCTCTCCGGCGCCGCCGGGCTCACCGGCGACGCGGCGGGGCTGGAACGGCGGCTGTTGTCCGGCGACTTCCGCGGCACCCTGTCCGCCCTCAGCGGCTTCCGGGTGAACGAGCGGGACGCCCTCTGGGCCTACCTGCCCCAGAGCGAGGCCCAGCAGATGGTGGTGACCTACGTGGGCGAGGGCGAGCGCAGCGCCACGCTGTATCACGCTGAGTGCCTGGACACCCGGGACCAGTACGCCGTGTTCCTGAACGGCAATCACGCCCAAATCAAGATCGAAACCGCCGTGGACAACAGCCGGGTGCTGCTGGTGCTCAAGGATTCCTACGCCAACTGCCTGATCCCGTTCCTGACGCGGGACTACCGCAAGATCATCGTGGTCGACCCGCGCTACTACACCGGCGAGCTGGAGGTGCTGATGGAGGCCGAGGGCGTGAACGAGGCGCTGATCCTCTACAACGCTTCCACCTTCGCCACCGACACCGCGCTGCGGGCCGACCTGCGCCCGGCGGGCTGATATGCGGCGAAAATTGAGGGCATCGCGAAACGCGATGCCCTCTCTTTTTAACTGCAGGATTCCCGGTCAATGGCTTCGGCCTCAGCGGCGAACCATGTCCGCGTCGAAGTCGAGGAAATCCACGGCGTTGCCCGCCTCGTCCAGGAAGTAAACCGTCCACTCAAAATCGTCGCTCTCCAGGCGAAGCGCCACTTCGCCGGACGCCATAAAGCTGTCTGCCTCGGCGCACGTGACGGAGCCGTTTGCGCTCTCGATGGCCGCCATGACCGCGTCGCCGCCGAGCCGCAGGTCAAACTTCACCCAATCGCCCGCCCCGGGCCGCGACAGCGGCGCGTCGTCCGATGCGCGGGTGAAGCGCAGGCCGCTTATGCCATATTCGCCCAGGACAGCGGTGCGCCACTGGCCTGCGCCCTTCGGCAGCCCCTCAAGGCGCGCGCCGCTTTCAGGCGTCAGGCAGGCGTCCTCCATTTCGATCCACGCGCCGTCGCCCAGCGGCAGGGAAACCGGCAGCCAGACCTCCACGCCGACTCCGCCGCCCCAGTGCACGTCCGCCAGGGTATCCTCATCCAGCGGGTACAGGCGCACGCGCTCCGCGTCCGCGAAGGACACCCCGGTCCACTCCCCCGCCTCGGTCATCACGGTCAGCCGACCGTTGCCCAGGGCCAGGTCCTCGCGGGGCAGGTAGATGTACAGGGTATCGCAATAGTGTTCCGCCGCGTTTTGGGGCTTGGGATAATTCAGCATATAGCCAATCTGCGCCTCCAGATCCACCGCCGGGACGCCCGCATAGGGCCGCTCCGGCGAGGTTCCTTCCGCCCATTCGGCGGCGAAAGCCGCGCCGGAGAGCATCAGGCAGACCATGAGGATTGCGATCAAGCGTTTCATGGAAATCCCCCTTTCGGATCAGTAGTCCCGGCGCTTCCTGGCGAACAGCGCCAGTCCCAGCGCCAGCAGGCCGATGCCGCCGAACACGAACGGATAGAGCGGCGTCTCGTCTCCGGTGCCCAGCAGCGCGCCGAACAGCGGCGTGCCGTAATCGAACAGGTCGATCAGCTCCATCAGTTCGCTCAGCGTATGCCCGCCGTACTTCGGCTTCTGGCGCGAGGGCTTGTCGTCCTCCGGAGGCGTATCCTCCCGGCTGGGCAGCCGCGTGTTGATGAGGTTATAGCCGTCGGTGCGGGCAAAGTAGCCGTCCACATGGTCCTCGCGCACCGTGTAGGCATAGGCGCGGCCCGCCTCGTCGCGCTCCGGCAGCCCGTCGAAGCTGTATCGCCAGCCGTCCGCCTCGGTCACGTCCCGGGAATCGACGATCTCGCCGTCGCGCACCAGATGCACGGTGATCTGCTGCGGGCGAAGGCCCTGCGCGTCGTCATCGTCGACCCAGGTCTTGACGCCGGAAACATCCACCGTGGGCGCAGGCGTCGGCTCGGTGTCCGGCGCGGGCGTGGGCTTCAACACGTTGGTGATCTCAAAGCCCTTCACCTTGGCCGTGTAGCCGGCGGGCACCTTGGCTTCTTCGACCGTATACACAATTTCCTTCCCGTCCGCGTACTTGTCCAGGTCGGAGAACGTATACTTCCATTTGTTTTTGGCGTTCAGCACACCTTCCTGCGTCGCCGTGCCGTTGGCCAGCAGCTTCACGGTCACGCTCGCGGGGCGCGTGCCATCCCTGTTGTTTGCGTCGTCCCAGATCTTGCTCACGGTCACACTGGTCTTCTCCGGCGTGTGGCTGTTGGTGATCTGGAAGTTTTCCACCGTCGCCGTATAGCCGTCCGGCACTTCCGATTCTTCAATCGTATACACGATCTCCGCGCCGCCCGCGTACTTGTCCAGGTCGGAGAACGTATGCTTCCATTCGTTCTCCGCTTTCAGCTCCGCGCTGTCCGCTTCCGCGCCGTTCGCCAGCAGTTTCACCCGGATCGACGCGGGGCGCTTGCCATCCTGGTCGTCGGCGTCATCCCAGATCTTGCTCACAGTCACGCTGGTCTTCTCCGGCGCGTGGGTGTTGGTGATGGTGAAGCCATCGGCCATGCTGCCCGTGATTTCCGTGGTGTAGCCGGTGATCGCTTCCTCCGTCACGCTGTAGGCGATCTCCTCGCCGCCTTCGTACTTCGCAAGGCCCGTCCAACTCACCGTCAGGGCCGCGCCCGTCGCGTCCGCCGCGATGGTCTTGTCCTGCCCCGTTACCACCGTCGCAGAGCCGCTGCCCACCTTCTTGTTCAGGTGCAGCGTTACGGCGGCCCGCTTGCCGTCCTGGTTATTGTTGTCGCTCCAGACCTTCGTCGCGCTCACGCTCACCGTCTCCGGCGCGTGGGTGTTGGTGACGGTGAAGCCGTCGGCCATGCTGCCCGTGATTTCCGTGGTGTAGCCGGTGATCGCTTCCTCCGTCACGCTGTAGGCGATCTCCTCGCCGCCTTCGTACTTCGCAAGGCCCGTCCAACTCACCGTCAGGGCCGCGCCCGTCGCGTCCGCCGCGATGGTCTTGTCCTGCCCCGTTACCACCGTCGCAGAGCC
>CAMVBO010000105.1 GCA_947165745.1 uncultured Clostridia bacterium
GGGATTGGGGATTGGGGATTGGGGATTGGGCCCAATCCCCAATCCCCAATCCACATCCCCGGCGCGATCAACATCGACAATGAGGACATCGGAACGGACGCGCTTACGGAGCTGCCGGACAAGGACCAGCTGATCCTGGTCTACTGCCGCAGCGGGCGGCGCAGCAAGGAGGCCGCGGAGAAGCTGGCCGCGCTGGGATATACCCAGGTCGTGGAGTTCGGCGGCATCCTGACATGGCCGGGCGAGGTCGTCTCCACCGCGGAGGAGGAGCTCAGGCTGGACGATCCCTTTGAGGCGCATGAATACGGCGACCCGGAGGACTTTTACGAGGACTGGGGAGACAACTTCGACGACTACGAAGAAGCGGAAGAATATTACTACGAGCATGGCGGCTGGGCTGGTGAGCCGTGAGGTTGGCGTATGAAGAGCATATTGATTGCCGATACCACCCGCGCGGAGCGGGAGCGGATCGTCGCGGAATCCATCGGCAACATCGACGGGACCTGTGACGGCTGCAGCCCCGGCCTCATCGAAATGTACCGGGATTACATTGAGGGCCGCAAGGAACTGCGGGAGGTCAACATGGAGTTCCGGGCGCGATATATGTATGGCGCTGCGGGTCCGGACAAGGGCGGCTGTGATTTCGCGGAGAGATAGCACATCGCCACGCGATTGACCGTGGCGGGGTTTCAGCCGTCATACCGCCCGGCAAAGGCGATCGCCGCGAAAAGAATAGAGCAACATATGGGATTGCCCAAAGCGTCTACAGCGGCGTGAATCTTGGTGCTTCTGCCACCACGGCTCACTCCAATGCACCGATTAACCTGGGTTTTCGCCCAGACAGCGTCCGGCTTTTGGCTGGAGGTTTCTACGACATCAGCGGGGTTTGAGAGCCCCCTCTCTCGGCACCGGCGCTTGCCTTGTGTGCCTTGATGTAGGTGCTGTCTATGCTGATGTCCTGCAGGTCGGCGTCCTCGCCAAGTTCATGGAAGATCTTCTCGATCAGGCCGCTTTCCGACCACTCCTTGAACCGCTTGTACACCGTCTGCCACGGGCCGTACCGCTCCGGTAGGTCGCGCCAAGCCGCCCCGCTTCGAGCGATCCAGAAGATGCCGTTCAGCATCTCCCTGGGTTCACGCCTCGGACGTCCCTTGTCGCCCATCTGCCGTTCCGGAAAATAGGTCTGCAGCCGCTCCCATTCGGCGTCTGTCAGTTCGTACCGTCGAATTATTCGCTTCATGTGGCTCACCTCATGGGTTATATTCGACACTGACTGTCTGTTTTCCTTTTGGTTTTCTTTGCCTAACTGCATATTCCTTCAGCTTTCGCTTGGATTTATGCTTTTGGAAACACACTCTAAGGGCTCCCTGCTTTGACCGGATCGCAGCGGCTGCTGCCGGGGGCGGCGCACCTGCGGTCGTTCCATGCTGTTTATTTGACGGCGGCCGCATTCGGCGCAGAAGTGAGCAGTCCAGCACTTCGATGTCGCTACGGCTGCGGGATCGTCACCCGGACCACGGTTCCGCCCTCTTCGCGGGGCAGGATCTCCAGCCGGCCGCCGCACATCAATTCCAGGCGCTGACGGATGTTGGCCAGGGCGATGTGGGGCGCGTCGTCGTTTACGGGCTCATAGCCGGGGCCGTTGTCCGACACGGTGATCACGCTGCCGGAATCCGTCTCGCGGCTTTCGATGGCGATGCGCAGCGGCTCGGCGTCCGGGTCCATGCCGTGCTTGATGGCGTTTTCCACGATGGGCTGCAGCGTCAGCGGCGGCAGTCGAAAGAGGGTGTGGGGTGTGTCGTAATCCACGAAGAGCCGATCCTCAAACTGGGCCTGTTCCACGGCCAGGTAGGCGCGGGTGTGCTCCAGCTCCTCGGAAAAGGGAATGGTGTGGTCGCTGGCAATGGCGGTGAAGTTTTTGCGCAGGTAGGTGTTGAAGTCCATCGTGACCTGCTGGGCCTTCTTGGGGTCCTGGCCACAGAGGTAGTAGATGCTGGTCATGGTGTTGTGGATGAAGTGAGGCCGCATCTGCAGCACCGTGATGCTGGCGCGCTGGTGGGCAATTTCCCGCTGTTGGCGCAGATACTGGTCCACCTGGTCCAGCAGGATGATGGTAAACATCGAAATCGCGCACAGGGAGATGCTGATGATGTTGCTGAAGGCGATGACCAGGATGTCATAAAAGAATATGCGGATGAACAGCGTCAACAGCATGGGAAGCGTATAGATCAGAAAGGCGATGAAGTACTTGCGGGACAGCTTGTGCTGCCAGCGAATCAGGTGCACCAGGTTGAGGATGAGAATCACGACCACAGGGGCCATCAGCAACGAGTGCCAGGGGCCGTGGTAAAAATGATTATCCGGCGTGATATAGTAAAAAGCGCTTGTAAACTGGGCGATCACAAGCATCAGGAAATACGCGACCCACAGGGCCAGCGCGCTTCTGAAGAGGGGGTGACGATCCCAGTCTTCCCCGCAGGCATGCAGCAGGTGGATCGTCGAGATGGGCATCAGCACCGAGACGAGCAGGTATTCAAAACAACTGACGATCTTTTCTGCCAGCACCAGGTTTGGGTCGCGGTAGACGAGCTCGTCCACAAAGAAGACGCCGATGCACAGCATGAGGATCGCGAAAAAGACGATGAAGTAGCGCCGACTCCACCGATTCATGCCCGGCATGATGGTGGCGCTGACGAGGCCTGTCGCCATCAGGGTCAACATTGCGCCGCAAATGAAGAAGCCGAGCTGATCTATCCAGTCGCTCATGTGCCGTCGCCTCCCGTCCAGAAAGGATGGCGCAGGTGTTTCAACTGTTCCCGTACCCCCTCGGCCGTGATGGGTTTGAGCATAAAGCCGCTGGCCCCGGTGCCCCAGGCATCGAAGGAATACTCCACATAGGCGGTCAGGTACACCACGCTGGTGCGGGGGTTGATTTCCAGCAGCGTGCGACAGAGATCCAGCCCGCTCGTCTTGCCCAGCTCAATGTCCAGAAAAGCCAGCGCTATGGGGTTGGCCCGGGCGTACTCAAGGGCCTCCGACGGGCGGGTGAAGCCGGCGATGGCAGCGCCGGGCAGGACCTCCTCCAGGATGGGCAGGGCGCCGGACAGGATGATCTTCCGGTCGTCCACCAGGATGACGTTGGGGGAGGTTTCGCTCCCCGCTGTGGCGGAGAGCAGCGTGTTCACGTCCACACAGAGACACTGGGCCAGCCGGTAGATCATCGTTGCGTCCGGCAGGCGGCTGCCGTTTTCCCAGCGCGCGACGGTGGACCGGGTGACATACACCCGCTCCGCAAGCTGCTCCTGGGAGAGATGACGCTCGACGCGCAGCCTTCTCAGCGTCTCCGCAAAATGATTGTTCATACCATAATACTCCATATTTTATTGGCTCTATATTAACCCAATCCAACTGGAAAAACAAGAGGTGTTGGAAAAAGATTGTGACGAACTGGAACATCCCCTTGTAAACGGCGGTTAAGTATTGCTATAATTTTGATGGAGGATTAGTACCGTAAATCATCTGAAAGGAGGGAATCGGCTTGTTGAGTTACTATACCGCGCTCATTGCGCTGTGCTGGATGGCGCTGGGCGTGCTCTGCATACTGGTGTATGAGAACAGCTGGATTCCCAGAGAGGATAAGCGGCTCTTCTATCTGACGTATGTGATCATCGCCCTCTCGGCGCTGGCGGAGTGGACGGGCATCCAGCTGAGCGGCAATGCAAGCATCCCGGGCTGGGTGCTGACTGCGGTGAAGTGCGCCGATTATGTGCTCACGCCCATGGCGGGCGGCGCCATCGTCGCCCAGATGAAGCTGCGCGACCGCTGGTATCGGGCGCTGAATATCGTGCTCATCGTCAACGGCGTGTTCCAGATCGCAGCCGCCTTCTTCGGATGGATGGTGGTCGTGGACGCCCAGAATCACTATGTCCATGGCCCGCTGTACCTGGTCTACGTGGGCATCTACATGGTGGTAATTGCCCTGACGGGGGCCGAGTTCCTGTCGTATGGTCGGGCCTATCGGCGGCAGAACCGAACCTCGCTCTATTCCGTGCTGCTGCTGGTGCTCGCAGGCATCGCCATCCAGGAGGTGCTGGGCGTGGAATACCGCACGGCCTATATCGCGCTGACCATGGGCGCGGTGCTGATGTTCATCCACTATTCCGAGTTCTATCAAATGTCCGCGGACGCGCGCATCCGGATGCAGCGCAGCCAGCTGATGAAGGATGCCCTTTCCGGCGTCTTCAGCCGCCATGCCTACATGAAGGCCCTGGAGAAATATGCCGAGCTGGCGGAGGTGCCCGTGAACTTCGTCGCCTTCACCATCGATATCAACGGCCTGAAGCTGACCAATGACACCATCGGCCACGACGCCGGGGATGAGCTGATCGTCGGCGCCGCCCGCTGCATCGAGCGAACCATGGGCGAGGTGAACCGCTGCTTCCGCACCGGCGGCGACGAGTTTGTCGTGCTGGGGAATATGGACAAGGGTCAGGCGGACGTGGCCCTGATTCGCCTGGAGCAGGAGACCAGTGAGTGGACGGGGGACGCGGTGAAGACGCTGAGCCTGGCCGCCGGTTACGCGCTGGCAGAGGACTATCCTGGGCTTACCGTGGAGGAACTCGTGAAGAAAGCCGACCAGGTGATGTATGCCGCGAAGGCCGAATACTACCGTAACTCCGGCAATGATCGTCGGGGCAGGCGGTAGGCGACCGCGTCAAACGAGGCCAGCCCAAAGCATGAGAACGATCTGGTTCACTGGTGCTGCCCGTGCCGCCCCTTTCGCGGCCGGACAGGAGACCTTCCCGCAGATCGCTCCAGGCGGCAAGCCCGCGACAGGGATAAACGTGGCGTTCATTCAGAGACAGAGCAACGCCCCTTCACACCTGGCAAAGCGCCGGGGTGTGAAGGGGCGTTAATGCTGCACCAACGTCTTTAGGGGGCCTGCGGAATGGGGATTTCCCGTGCCGGTGGGCGATTGAGTGCGCCGGGCGGGGCTGATCCCAATTCCACGGCTTATCCTGAAGGCGCTTATTTATTCGGCGCGTAGCCCTGTTCGTCAGCCTTGCGGATCTCGGCGCGCTTGATCTTGCCGCCCACGGTCTTGGGCAGTTCATCCACGTATTCGATCACGCGGGGATACTTGTAGGGCGCGGTCAGCTTCTTTACGTGGTTTTGCAGCTCCTTCGTCAATGCTTCGGAAGGCGTCCAGCCCTTCGCCAGCACGATTGTCGCCTTGACGATCTGGCCGCGGATGGGGTCGGGGGCGCCGGTGATCGCGCACTCCACCACGGCGTCGTGCGCGATCAGCGCCGATTCCACCTCGAAGGGCCCGATGCGATAGCCGGAACACTTGATCACGTCGTCGTTGCGGCCCACGAAGCGATAGTAGCCCTGGCTGTCCCGCCAGAGCACGTCGCCAGTGTTGTAGCCGACGCCGCCCAGTTTCTCCTCAGTGGCCTCCGGATTGCGGTAGTAGCCGGTAAACAGGCCCACAGGCGGGCGGTGCTTCACGTCCATGATGGTCAGCGAGCCTTCCTCGCCGTCCTCGCAGACGTTGCCGCTCGCGTCCAGCAGCTGGATGTCGTACAACGGGTTGGGTTTGCCAGTGGAGCCTTCGATGGGCTCGAACCATTCGCTTCCGAAGTTGGCGATCAGCACCGGGCCCTCGCTCTGGCCGAAGCCCTCGTAAATCTGGTGGCCCACCTTTTCCTTCCACTGTTTGACCACCTCGGGGTTCAGCGGCTCGCCGGCGGTGGCGCAGTGGTGCAGGCAGGAAAGGTCGAACTGGCTCAGATCCTCCTGCAGCATGAACCGGTACATCGTCGGGGGCACGCAGAAGGTGGTCACCCGGTATTTTTCCACCTTGGAAAGCAGGTTCTTCGGGTTGAAGCGGCCCACCATATCGTAGCAGAACACCGTCGCGCCGCAGATCCACTGGCCGTAGATCTTGCCCCAGCCGAACTTGGCCCAGCCGGAGTCGGACACCGACATGTGCAGGCGGTTCTCCTCCACGTGCTGCCAGTACTTGGCCGTGACGATGTGGCCCAGGGGATAGGCGAAGTTGTGCTGAACCAGCTTGGGCATGCCGGTGGTGCCGCTGGTGAAGTAGACCAGCATGATGTCACTTGTGCGGGTCGCGGCCTCGCCGGTGGGGCGGGGGAAGGTCTCCGGGAAGCGGTCCATCTGCTCGTGCAGATCCAGCCAGCCCTCCCGAGGCCCGCCCACGATGATCCTGTGGCGCAGAGACGGAATCTCCGGCGCGGCGGCATCCATCTGGGAGACGACAAAATCGTCATCCACGCAGATCACGGCCTTCACCTCGGCGGCATTCCCTCGGTACACGATGTCCTTCTTCGTCAGCTGCAGCGTGGCGGGGATCAGGATCACCCCCAGCTTGTGCAGCGCGGTGGCGCAGACCCAGTATTCCCAGCGGCGGCGCAGGATCATCATCACCACGTCGCCCTT
>CAMVBO010000106.1 GCA_947165745.1 uncultured Clostridia bacterium
CCACGGTTGACGCCAACGGCGTTGTAACGGCAATCAAGAAGGGCAAGACCGTCATCACCGTGACCACCGCCAACGGCAAAAAGGCAAAGGTGACGATCAAGGTAAAGTAAAACCATTTTAGAGTGTGTTTCTAAAATGAGGAATGTGCAGTTTCGAGTGGATTGGGCTGCATTTCAAGGCGATTTTCCGCAGGCTTAGTGGGGCTAAGTCAAGGGAAATCAACACAGAAATGCAGTTCAAGACGCCGAAAATGCATCGTTCCGAATTTAGAAACAGACTCTAGCCCAGACGCGCATTGCTGACGAACTCAGAATTTGATCCGGGCTATGCGTGACAAGAGAAAATCAGGCAACCCCTCGATATGCCGCTGCAGGCCTGGGGTTGCCTGATCGTTTGTTTGAATCATCGTATGCTTTTGCCGAGTATTGCACATATCACAGAACCGGATAGCCACCATGAGTGATTCTCTTTTCCCTTGATTCTTCCCTTGTCAGCGTGGATGAATCAGAGAATGGACGGTAAACACCTTTAGTACTCTTGGGACATCTCACCTTCATAAATGCTTGTGTTCTCAGCCATTCTCGCAAATAATATAAAGCTTGACAACACTTTATATTCAGGACTAAAGTATTCACATCAGAATCCGCATTTGCAGGGGCGCCGTCGCGGTATCCGACTCAACCCCACGCTCACAAGGAGGTTCCCATGTCCAAAACCGAAACCTTCGCCATCAATTCCCATGCCGACGGGTTGGCCCTGTCGGTGTGCGTGGTGTCCCCCGACAGCGGCGCGCCCAAGGGGCTCATACAGTTCGCCCATGGCATGGCCGAGCACAAGGAGCGCTATATCCCCTTCATGCAGTTCCTGGCCGAAAACGGCTACGCCTGCCTGATCAACGACCACCGCGGCCACGGCGCCAGTGTGAAGGACCCCGGCGACCTGGGCTACTTCTACGCCGGCGGCGCAAATGCCCTGGTGGAGGACCTGCACCAGCTGACCCTCTGGTTCCGCCAGCGGCACCCCGGGTTGAAGCTGATCCTGTTCGGCCACAGCATGGGCTCGCTGGCCGTGCGGGTGTACCGGCAGAAGTACGACGGGGACATCGACGGCCTGGTGGTCTGCGGCAGCCCCGGCGCGAACCCGGCCACCGGCGCGGGCCTTATGCTGAACAAGGTGATGACCGCCTTCAAGGGCGAGCGCTACATCAGCAAAATGTTCGTGAACATGACCACCGGCAGCTTTAACAAGGGCAACCCCAAGTCTGGCAGCGCCAACGCCTGGCTGTCCACCAACCAGGACAACGTGCGCGCCTACGACGACGACCCGCTGTGCGGCTTTCCCTTCACGCTGAACGGCTACAAGGCGCTGCTCACGCTGATGCGCGACGCCTACAACGCCGTGCCCGCTGGGCATCCGGACCTGCCGGTGCACTTCATCTCCGGCGAAAACGACCCCTGCGCCCCGGACAAAAAGGGCTTCGACAGCGCCGTGGACTGCGTCAAACGGGACGGCTACCGGACCGTCACCGCCAAAATGTACCCGAATATGCGCCATGAAATCCTGAACCATAGCAACCATCAGGCGGTTTATGACGACCTGCTGGCGCTGTTTGACCAGTGGATCGTGATATAAGGGGACGGTTCCCTATCTCATTTGAGATAGGGAACCGTCCCCTTATATCATACTACCTCTTCTTTCCATCAGCATTACCGTATTCGGGTGAAGGTTCTGACAGTCCCGTCATCATAGCAGATTGTCAAAAGATCATTGTCAATTGTGTAATAGCCGGTGCCCATTAAGTCGATATGATTCCCTTTGACAGTATAATATGTGACATCATACCAATCCGTATCTGAAGTATCTGAATACTCATACTCAATTGCCAAGTCGCCTTGATTGAACCAATCGGGGCTGGACAAATGGTATATTACACGCTTGATCTCGCCTTTATTTGCACCCAATCTCAAATCACTTTCGTCAGGAATATCTACTTTCCAGCTCCCGCCCAAACCAGTTTTATCACCGGCACAGCTGTTCAGCAAAAGAACTGACAGAATGATCATGATGATCAACACTGAGCGTTTCACAACGATACCTCCTTGCGGTTTCTTTGTAGTCGCTGTCAGCGAAGAGCGTTTTAAGCATGTTCAATTCGCGGTTAACAAAGTGGGCGAATCCTGCTTCAGCATCCCATTCAGTGAGGTTATTTCCGCCCAGTTTAGCGTCGGTGATGAACATCGGGGCAGCGTGTAATGCATTCAAAATTCCTCATCGTAGTATCCATGATCGGTACCTCCTGTTCCGGTCAGCGGTATTTGCATTTTGTTGAGGCAAGTTTATGATACCACTGAAACGCCGTTTCCGCAACGAAAAAAAGCGGCAGACACGGAACAATTCCATGCCTGCCGCCGCTGTCAAAGGTTCTGATATAAGGGGACGGTTCCCTATCTCATTTGAGATATGGAACCGTCCCCTCATCTCACCGTCCCCTTATATCAGGCATCTATTATTTATATTACGTTAATTCTTATTTTGGTACCTTGACATTCCGTCCGCGTTCCGCTATTATTTAGGTACCGAAACGCGAAAGGACGGATGAATATGTACAACTTCAATCGATTTGAAGATCGCATGAACGATCATAGAGGATTTGACGGACGGGAGAGCTTCGGCGGTCACGGCATGGGCCGCAGGCACCACGAGCCCTTTGGCCCGGACATGGACAGGCCGGAGCGGGGCTTTCTTCACCGCGCTCCGCAGGGCGGATTCCAACCGGGCATGCCGCCCCACGGCGGCCGACATCCCCGCGGCATGGGCCCGGGTTTCCCCGGCATGCCTCCGCATGGCATGGGTCCCCGCCGCCCGGACCGCGAGTTTTTGCAGCGCCGGCTGGATGAGGCCGACCTGGCTGAGCTGATCGACATGGCGGGCCGCCTGCTGCGCCGCCGCCCCCAGGGCGGCCCGGCCCAGGGCCAGACGCTGATATTGGCGATCCTGGCGGGGCGCGAGACCATCACCCAGCGCGATCTCCAACAGATGCTGGCCATCCAGCCCGGTTCCCTCAGCGAGCTGGTCAGCAAACTGGAAGCCAAGGGCCTCGTCACCCGGGAAAGGGCAGAGGACCGCCGGGGCAACCTGCTGCGCATCACCGACGCCGGCCGCGAAGCCAGCGCCGCCCAGCCCGAGGCCGACGCCAAGGACGACCCCTTCTCCCCCCTCACCGCCCAGCAACAGGATCAGCTCTCCGACCTGCTCCGCACGCTGCTGA
The DNA here is from genome assembly GCA_947165745.1 of uncultured Clostridia bacterium. The sequence continues at coordinate 3,269 of CAMVBO010000106.1, forward strand.
ACCACTGGGTCAGCGAGGTGGACGACCCGCCTCGCGGCCCCTATGGCCTCCGCAGACAGAAGCCGGTGGAGGTTTAAAAGAAAAAAACAGATTGCCACGTCGCTCCTTCGGAGCTCCTCGCAATGACTTTGTGTGCGCGCTTTTGCAATACGCCGCGACGCAGTACGTCATTGTAAGGAGGGCGCAAGCCCGACGTGGCAATCCGGTTTCCCTGTTCTCAATAATCCTCGATTCCCATGATCCGGTTTGAATTCTCCCACAGCTGTTCCGCCAGCTGATCCGGCCCGACACCCCTCAATTCCGCCACTTTGGCAAAGGTGTGGGCGATGAACGCCGGTTCGTTGCGCCGCCCGCGCAGGGGCACGGGGGCCATGTAGGGGCAGTCGGTCTCCACCAGCAGCCGGTCCGCCGGCACATTTCGCGCCACCTCGGAAAGCTTCGGGGCGTTTTTGAAGGTCACGGCCCCGGACAGGCTGATGTACAGCCCCAGGTCCAGGTACACCTTCGCGCTCTCCCAGCTGCCGGTATAGCAGTGCATGATCCCCGCTGGCATCCGGCCCGCCCGCGCCCGCAGCATGTCCATACAGTCGCCGTGGGCCTCGCGGATGTGCAGCTGCACGGGCTTTTTTCGCGCATAGGCCATGTCCAGCTGAATGTCGAACACGTCCCGCTGTGTCTCCCTCGGCGAAAGGTCGTAGTGGTAATCCAGCCCGATCTCCCCCAGCAGGCGGCACTTGGGGTTCTCCAGGAACCGCGACACGATGGCCTCGGCCTCCCCGTCCCAGCCGGAAGCGTTATGGGGATGCACGCCGATGGCCCCGTACAGGAAATCGCGGCTCTGAACGATCTCAAACACCTTGTCCTCGTTGCCCACGCGGATCAGCTGCCCGCCCTCGTCCTCCGGCCCGTCGTAGATCGGCTCCCGGGGGTCGGCCACCACCAGCGCCCGGGCCACGCCCGCGTCCAGAAAGCGCCGGATCACCTCGTCCCGGTCGGCGTCAAAGCGCGGGTCGGCGATATGGCAGTGGGTGTCAAAAAGGCGCATAGCCGTACCTCCACATCCTGTCAAGCCTTCCCCTTTTGGGGAAGGTGGATTTCGGTGAAAATGCTTGCATTTTTGCCGAAAGACGGATGAGGTCGATTTCCCACAACCGAATGCAGGATTCATTCGACCTCATCCGCCCCCTTCGGGGGCACCTTCCCCAGAGGGGAAGGCTTTTTGGGATTCATCCGATTTCGCTGCCCGGAGCGACATCCCCGTCCACGGTCAAAAGCCGCACGCCGCCGTCCGGGTCCTCGGCGCAAAGCAGCATCCCCTCGGACACCTGGCCGGCCATCTTGCGGGGCGCAAAGTTGTTCACCAGCACCACGGTCTTGCCCACCATCTCCTCGGGGCTGTAATACCTGGCGATGCCGCTGCACACGGTCTTGGTCTTTCCGCCTCCGATGTCCAGCGTCTCCTTGAGCAGCTTGTCGCTCTTCTCCACCTTTTCACAGGCGATCACCTTCGCGGCGATCAGCTTGATCTTCATAAAGTCGTCGAAAGACGCGATGCCGTCGTCCGCCTTCTTCTCGGCCTTTTCCTGCTGCTTCTCTTCCTTCTTCCCGGCCTTCTCCGCCGCCTTCTGTTCCTTTTCCTTCTCGGCGGCCATGGCCTCCAGCTCCTTCTTGATGTCCACACGCGGGAACAGGGCCTCGCCCTTCTTCACCACGGTGCCCGCAGGCAGCTGGCCGAACACTTTAACGCTCTCCCAGGTCTTCAGCGCCTCGTCCTTCACGCCCAGCTGGGCATAGATGCGCTCGGGGGTGGAGGGCATGGTGGGCTGGATATACACGCCGATGGCGCGGATGCACTCCGCCAGCACATACATGACGGTGGCCAGCCGGGGCATGGTGGCTTCGTCCTTGCACAGCACCCAGGGCTGGGTGATGTCGATGTACTTGTTGCACTCGCCAATCAGCTTCCAGATCTCGGAAAGCGCCACGGAGAACTGCAGCTTGTCCATCTGCTCCTCGACGATCTTCGGCAGGGCCTCAAAGTGCTGAATCAGCGCCCGGTCCGGCTCCTCATAGGCGTTGGGCGCGGGCACCACGCCGCCAAAGTACTTTTCGATCATTGCCACGGTGCGGCTGACCAGGTTGCCCAGGTCGTTCACCAGATCGGCGTTCATGCGGGTCAGCAGCGCCTCGTTGGTGTAATTGCCGTCCGCGCCGAAGGGCATTTCGCGCATCAGGTAATAGCGCAGGGTGTCCACGCCGTAGCGCTCGACGATGGGGCCGGGATAGACGATGTTACCCTTGGACTTGCTCATCTTGTCCTCGCCGAACAGCAGCCAGCCATGGCCGAACACCTGCTTGGGCAGGGGCAGTCCCAGCGCGTGCAGCATGATGGGCCAATAGATGGTGTGGAAGCGCACGATCTCCTTGCCCACCAGGTGCACGTTCGCCGGCCAGAACTTTTTGAACAGCTCGTCGTGGTCGGTGCCGTAGCCCAGAGCGGTGATGTAGTTGGAAAGCGCGTCGATCCACACATACACCACATGGTTCGGGTCAAAGTCCACCGGCACGCCCCACTTGAAGGACGTGCGGCTGACGCACAGGTCCTGCAGGCCCGGCCGCAAAAAGTTGTTCAGCATCTCGTTGGCCCGCGACGGCGGCTGGATGAAGTCCGGGTGCTCCTCGATATACTTGATCATCCAGTCCTGATACTTGCTCATGCGGAAGAAGTAGCTCTCCTCCTTCATGGGCTCCACGGGCCGGCCGCAATCCGGGCACTTGCCGTCCTTCACCTGGGTGGGCGTCCAGAAGCTCTCGCAGGGCGTGCAGTACAGGCCCTCATACTCGCTCTTGTAGATGTCGCCCTGGTCATAAAACTGCTTGAAGATCTTTTGCACGATCTTCATGTGCCGATCCTCGGTGGTGCGGATGAAGTCGTCGTATTCGATGTTCATCAGCTTCCACAGATCCTTGGTCTCGGCCACGATCTTGTCCACAAACTGCTGGGGCGTCACGCCGGCCTCGGCGGCCTTGCGCTCGATCTTCTGGCCGTGCTCGTCGGTGCCGGTCAGAAAATAGGTGTCATAGCCCGTCTGCTTCTTGAAGCGGATCATCGTGTCCGCCGCGACGGTGGTGTAGGTGTGGCCGATGTGCATGTTCCCGCTGGGATAGTAGATCGGCGTGGTCAGGTAA
>CAMVBO010000107.1 GCA_947165745.1 uncultured Clostridia bacterium
GCCGCTCGCTTCTCTGTCCCTCCGCATCCCCGTCGAAACCAAATACGGCCCCATGGGGTGGAAAGATGTGAACTGTAGTCCCCTTCCTCAATCAACCGCGCGCGCGCATGGAGCGTTCGATGTCGCGCTGGGCGTCGCGCTTGGCCATGTCGTCGCGCTTGTCGTACAGCTTTTTGCCCTTGCACAGCGCCAGCTCCAGCTTCATGCGCCCGTCCTTCAGATAGACGCTCAGCGGAATCAGCGCCAGGCCCTGCTGCATCACGGATTGATGGCACTTGCGGATCTCGCTCTTGTGCATCAAAAGGCGCTTGGGGCGCAGCGGGTCGGTGTTGAAATAGCTGCCCTTTTCGTAGGGGCTGATGTGCATACCGTAGACCAGCATTTCGCCGTTTTTCACGGCGGCGTAGCAGTCCTTCAGGTTGCACTTGCCCAGGCGAATGGACTTCACCTCCGTGCCCTTCAGCTCGATGCCGGCCTCCCAGGTTTCGAGGACGAAGTAATCATGCCGGGCGCGGCGGTTCTGCGCGACGACCTTGACGCCCTTCTGCGGCATAACGTCCCCTCCTCCTTTCCGGCAAATGCCGATCCGTACCCTATAGTATACCATCCCGCGCGGGTTTTGTAAACCTCTTTGGGCTTATTTTTCCGTGTCCGCACTTGACGGACGCGCGTCTTTCGCATATAATATTGTTGTGGAAAAATGCTGAACTGAAAGGGCGGCTGCGGCCATGTTGAGCGAATATCTGATCGTGGAAAAGTCCGCGCTGCCGGACTACTTCATCAAGGTGGTGGAGGCGCGACGGCTGTTGGAATCCGGGGCCTGCGCCCAGGTGATCGACGCGGTGCACGCCGTGGGCATCAGCCGCAGCACCTATTATAAATACAAGGACAAGATCCTGGAGCCCAGCCAGCTGACGGTGGGCCGGAAGGCCTCGCTGATGCTGCAGCTGAACCACCAGGCGGGCATGCTGTCGAAGGTGTTGAGCACGGTGTCCCGCTGCAACGCCAACATACTCACCATCACCCAGAGCCTGCCCATCCACGGCAAGGCCAGTATCATGCTCTCCATCGACCTGGGCCAGTTGAAGGGCAGCGTGGACGAGATGACGGACGAGCTGAGCGCCATTGACGGCGTGGAAAACGTGCGCCTGCTGGCACTGGAATAACGCGGACGGGGAAACGCTCCCGGCAGTCCCATCAACTGGAGGTCAATATGAAAATCCGTATCACAGCGGACAGCACCTGCGATCTGAGCCCGGAGTATGTCCGGGCCCACAACATCACCATCGTTCCCCTGACCGTCTCGATGGGCGGCAGGGATTACACCGACGGCGTGGACATCGCCCCGGACGACATCTTCCGCCACGTGGACGCGGGCGGCGACCTGCCCAAGACCGCGGCAGTGAATTGCGAGACCTATCGCAAATGGTTTGAATCCCTGCTGAAGGACTGCGACGCCATCATCCACTTCAACATCAGCGCCGATTTCTCCTCCAGCTATGAGCACGCCGTGGCCGCGGCGGAGGGCCTGCCGGTGTACTGCGTGGACAGCCGCAACCTGTCCAGCGGCATCGCGCTTTTGCTGTGCGAGGCGGTGGACATGATCGAAGCCGGCGAGGGCAACCCCAAGGCGATCCTGGATCACGTCAATTCCCTGATCGACAAGGTGGACGCCTCCTTCATCATCGACCGTCTGGACTTCCTGTACAAGGGCGGCCGGTGCTCCATGGTGGCCATGCTGGGCGCGAACCTGCTCAAGCTGCGGCCCTGCATTGAGGTGACCGGCGGCAAGATGGTGGTGGGCAAGAGATTCCGGGGCACCTATGAGCGGTGTTTGAAGCAGTATGTGGAGGACCGGCTGCGCAACCCCGACGCCGTGCGCGCCAAGCGCATCTTCATCACCCACACCGGCGTCACCCGGGAGCAGGCCGAGCTGGTGCGCGGCATGCTGCTCGAGCGCATCCCCTTCGAGGAAATCCTCGAGGTTCGCGCCGGCTGCTCCATCACCAGCCACTGCGGCCAGGGTACGCTGGGGATATTGTTTATCCGGAAATAGCTTCATATTCAGAGGAAATTGCATGAAAATCGCGACCTGGAACGTCGAAAGATTAAAGCATCACAAGCATTTGGACGAAATTGTCCAAGCCTGCATGCAGTACGAAGCAGACATACTGGTATTGACAGAAACAGACCTGCGAATTACGCTTCCCTATAAGTATCAATTCAGCACAGCCCCCTTGCCTGCGCCATATTATAAGGGCACAGAGCGTCGGGTTTCTATCTTTACAAATCTACGCTGCATCTGCCAACAGTCAACTTATGATGAGATGACAGCCCTTTGCATCGAATTGGATACGGAGAAAGGGCCGCTGTTAGTCTACGGGACAATCCTGGGTGTCTTCGGAAACAGAAAGCCACCCTTCAAGGAGGATCTGCCCAAGCAGATCGAAGATTTTGCAAGGCTTTCCGCAACTGGGAAAAACCTTTGCGTATGCGGTGATTTGAATTGCAGCTTTTCAGATAATTATTACTTTACAACAGATAGCAGGGCAATGTTGATTCAGTCCTTTGCGAAAAATGATCTTCGCCTCCTGACAGCGAATCAGCATTGGTGCATTGATCACATCGCAACCACGTCAAGTTTTGTTGGCGATTCAGACGTTACGGTTTCAGAATGGAATCTTGAAAAGACACTTTCAGATCATAAGGGCATTGTGGTGTCGTTTTGAATGGCGGCATACCCCCGTCGGATAGTAGCGCCCGTTCAAGCCTCCCCATCGCAATGGGGAGGTGGCGCAAAGCGCCGGTGGCGTTTCGTGCGGAATAAAAGCGTACAATCATCCTATAGAGCGCCCTATCCCCCGCTTTGCGGGTACTTCCCCGCTGTGGCGGGGAAGCTTATGTAGGCACAGGCTGGCCTTTCCGCCGCAACGCCTACCCTGCAACGATAAAACACAAATCCCTTGCGCTTGAATCAATGGCGCAAGGGATTTCAATGGGAAGACTTGGAACGAACGGCACGACGCCGTTCCCGTAAACCACAGGAAAAGCCAGATTGCCACGTCAGCCCTTCAGGCTTCCTCGCAATGACGTACCGCGATATCATTATGAAAGCGCATGCGTATAACGTCATTGCGAGGAGGTCTGCATAGCGGACCGACGTGGCAATCTGGTCTTTCTGTACCTCCTACCGTGCCAACAGCATGCGGTCGTTGTCCAGGGCCTTGCCGCTGGCCTCGCGGAACTTCTCCAGCAGGTCATCCACGGTCAGGGCGGCGCGCTCGTCGCCGGTGGTGTCAAACACCACGCGGCCCGCGTCCATCATAATGGTGCGGTTGCCCAGGTCCAGAGCGGACTGCATATTGTGGGTAATCATCAGGCAGGTGAGCCGGTTCTCCGCCACGATGCTGGTGGTCAGCTGCAGCACCTTTTCCGCCGTAGCGGGGTCCAGGGCGGCGGTGTGCTCGTCCAGCAGCAGGATCTTCGGCATGCTCAGCGTGGCCATCATCAGCGTAAGCGCCTGCCGCTGGCCGCCGGAGAGCAGGCCCACGGGCTGCTTCATGCGGTCCTCCAGGCCCATGTCCAGCAGGGCCAGACGGTCCCGGAAGGCCTGCTTTTCCTTTCGGCCCGCGTGGCTCATCCAGCCGCCCTGTCCCGCCGCCAGCACCAGGTTTTCCTCGATGCTCATGCCGGGGGCGCTGCCGCGCATGGGGTCCTGGAACAGGCGGCCGATCACCTTGGCCCGCTTGTGCTCGGGCTTCATGGTCACGTCCTCGCCGTCCAGGATCACCCGACCGGAATCCACGAAGAAACTGCCGCAGATGGCGTTGAACAGCGTGGACTTGCCCGCGCCGTTGGCGCCGATGATGGAGATGAAATCGCCCTTTTGCACGTGCAGCGTCACGTCGTTCAGCGCCAGTCGCGCGTCGGTGGTGCCGGGGTTGAAGGTCTTGGTGACATTTATCAGCTTCAGCATCCCGCGCCGCCCCCTTTCCCGAACTTGGCCGCCAGCAGCCGCCGGTACAGCGGGAACTGCTTTTTCAGGTACGGGCCGGAGATGGCGATCACCACGATGACGGCGGAGATCAGCTTCAGCATGAAGGCCGGCAGGTTGAACCGCAGCGCGATGGTGTAGACCAGGCGGAACACGAACGCGCCCAGCACCGCGCCCACGGCCCGTAGCGGGATGCTGCGCCTGCGCACGAACACGCCGCCGATCAGCAGCGAGGCCAGCGCCACCGTGACCATGCCGGAGCCGATGTCCACCGTGACGGACTTCTGACTCTGGGCCAGCAGGCAGCCGGACAGGGCCGTGAAGCTGTTGGAGACGCACAGGCCCACGGTGGTGGTAAAGGCCGGGTTGATGGAGGAGGAGCGCACCATGTCCGGGTTGTCGCCGGTGGCGCGGATGGCCAGGCCCAGCTTTGTGCGCAGGAACAGGCACAAAAACACGATCACCGCCGCAACGGCGACCAGGCCGATGATCAGCGCCTGCTGTCCCCCCAGGGGCCCGCCCTTCAGCGCCTCCTTCAACAGGGTGAACACGGTGGTCGTCTTGTTCATGTTCAGAAGGGACGAGCCGCCCATGATCCAGATGTTCACCGAATACAGGCCCGTATTCACGATGATGCCCGCCAGCAGGCTGTTCACGCCCATGCGGGTCTGCAATATGGCCGTGGTCAGGCCGGAGAGCACGCCCGCCCCCATGGCCGCCGGCAGGCTCAGCCAGGGATGGCCGGCAATGGCCACCACCGCGCCGACCGCGGCCCCAAGCGCAAAACAGCCGTCTGTGGACAGGTCACAGACGTTCAGCATCCAATAGCTCAAAAACAGCGCCAGCACCGTGAGCGCGTTGAACAGCGCCAGCTCCAGCGCCGTCTGCCCAAGGCCCAGCATCGTTGCAAAAGACATGTCGGTTCTTCACTCCTGCGTCGTATTGATTAGAGTGTGTTTCTAAATTCCTGAACATGCATTTTCGGCGCCTTGAAATGCAGCCCAATCCACTCGAAACTGCACATGTCTCATTTTAGAAACACACTCTAATGAGGAATTGGGAATGAGGAATGAGGAATTGAGTATGCCTGCGGCATTATTCATTCCTCATTCCAAATTTATAGGTATCAGCCCTCAAACTCTCCGGTTACGATGGTCAGGATCGTGGTGCAGAAGGGCTGGAAGGCCTCGGACACGGCGTCCAGGTCAAGGCCGATGGCCTCGGCGGTCTCGGTGTTGATGGTGGCGGTGCCGTTGGCAAAGGTCTTGACCGGCGTCTCGGCGGGGCTGGCGCCGTTCAGCAGGATGTCGGCCACCATGTTGGCGGTCTCCACGCCCAGGTTGGCGTAATCCACGCCGAAACCCAGGAACGCGCCGTCGTTGGCAAAGGAATCCGCGCCGGTATAGTGCGGGATGTTCGCGTCGGCGAACTTCTCATAGATCGACAGCTCGGCGGCCATGATGGTGTTGTCGGTGGGGGTGAACACGGCGTCCACCGCGTCCGCCACGGCGGCGTCCGCCGCGATGATGACCTCGGAGGTGTTGGTGCCGGTGTAGTCCTTATAGGCGATGTTTTTGGCGTCCAGATAGGCCTTGGCGTCGGCGATGGGCGTGGTGGAGGCGTCCTGGCCGGGGTCGTACAGCAGGCCGATGGAATCCGCGTCGGGGTTGGCCGCGAAGATCAGATCCAGCACGGCGTTGGTGTTCAGGAAGTCGGAGGTGCCGGTGATGTTGGCGCCGGGGGCGTCCATGCTCTCCACCAGCTCCACGCCCATGGGGTCGGAAACCGCAGCGAACACCACGGGGATCTGGTTGTCTTCGGTGGCGGCCTGCATCTGCATGGCCACCGGCGTGGCCACGCCCACCATCAGGTCCACTTCGTCGGCGACGAAGTCCGCCACGATCTGCTGAATGGTGTTGTTGTCGGCGTTGCCGCACTGATACCGGATGTCAAAGGTCACGTCCTGAGCCTCACCGATTTCGGCAAGCCGGTTCTCGATGTTCTCCACAATCTGGTCCAGGGAAGCGTGATCCACGTACTTGCAGATGCCCACTTTGTAGGTCTTTGCCTCGGCGAAAGCGGCGGTCAGGGACAGCAGCAGGGCCAGCGCGACGACGGTGCAGATGATCTTCTTCATTTTCGGATTCCTCCTGATTTGTATTCCTTCACATCGGCGGGGTGAAAAAAAGCCCCATATCCCATCTGGGATATGAGGCGGAATAACTTTCCGTGGTGCCACTCACATTGATCTTTCGATCCACTTAGCCCGTACTATCATACGGCGCGGATTGATAACGGGCCCGCATTCCCGTCCCTCCATACTGACTTGCGCGTTCCGGAGGGCCCTGAAAAGTCCATTCAGCGAATCCGTCATGCCGCATTCCCACTGTCGGCGGCTCTCTTGAATGACCGCAAAGACGCTTACTACTCTTTTCGTCCCGGTTTCTGTGAAGTTGGTG
>CAMVBO010000108.1 GCA_947165745.1 uncultured Clostridia bacterium
GGTCAGCGCCGGGTTCAGGATGGAGAACTTCGGGCGAATGGCGTCGCCGCTGGCGCCGCGCTTGAACATGCCGTTTTCGTTGGTGATGACGGAGTCCGGGCTGCCCTCGCTGCCCGCCGCGGCGATGGTCAGCACCGTGCCCACGGGCAGGGCCTCTTCAATGCGCTTGCCGGCGTAGAAGTCCCAGAAGTCGCCGTCGTAGATCGCGCCTGCGGCGATGGCCTTGGAGGAGTCGATGGTGCTGCCGCCGCCCACGGCCAGCACGAAGTCCACGCCCTCGCGACGGGCCAGGTCGATGCCCTCGTACACCAGGCCGCTGCGGGGGTTCGGTTTCACGCCGCCCAGCTCCACATGGCGGATGCCCGCGTCGTCCAGTGATTTTTGGACCCTCTCCAGCAGACCGGAGCGCACCACGCTGCCGCCGCCGTAGTGGATCAGCGCATTCGTCCCGCCGAAGCGCTTGACCAACGCGCCGGCCTGGTTTTCGGCGTCCTTGCCGAAGGCGAAGTAGGTGGGGGAATAGAAGGTAAAGTTGTTCATGGAATCCCTCCCGATGGATTTGGGTCGGTCGCGGGGCCTTGCTTTGGCCCATTATACCGCGAATAAATCGGGAACACAAGGGGGAAAATACGATTTGCCGATTCGATTGGCAGGGGCGCCGGACGGCCTTTTCATCGCTCAACGCCTTTGCGGACGCATGCCTTTCATCTCTGGTGTGAACCATTGGATATAAAGAAAGAAGCCCCGGAGGACGCTATGTCCTTAGAGTCTGTTTCTAAAATCCCCGAAGCGCATTTTCAGCGGATTTGGCTGCATTTCTGCGTTGCTTTTCCTTGACTTGCAACCAGTAAGCCTGCGGAAAATCGCCTTGATATGCAGCCAACTACGCTTGAAACTGCATCTCCCGGGATTTAGAAACACACTCTAAAACCCCATGATGTATGATTCAAGCGCTGGTCTTTTGAAAACGACCTTGTTCCCGATTCTGAGGATGAGAATGGATTTGTCCGGATCGTTGGCGATTGCCCGCAACTTATGTTCCCCAATATGTGGGTAAATCGCGGCTTCCTCTACGGTTAGGCACAGCTTGCACCATATCGTTATAATGGTAAGGATTGCCGCGTCCGCATTGTTGGGTGCAGCTTTTACCCCCATGGCTTCGCTGCCGCTGATTACTGATCCCCAGGAAAACATATTGACACCTGACGCAGAGATAATTATAATAGAACTATAAGAAAGCGCAAGGGAGTGTATCGCCATGCCGAGGCCGAAGGGGTCAAAGAACAAGAAGAAGACCGAGATCATACTTGATCCAAATGCTCTGGACGAGCAGATCAAGGCTGCTGAAGCGGAAATCGAAACCCTGACTGCGGCGCTTAAGGTGAAGAAGGCCGAACTGAAAAAGCTGGTTAAGGACAAGGCTGAAGCGGAGAAGACGGCTGCCGAGAAAAAGGCCGAGGAAGATAAGGCGAAGTTGCTTGAGGCTGTGGCTGCCAGCGGGAAGAGCATCGAAGAGGTGCTGGAGCTGTTGAAGTAATCCTTTGAGGAGCAATGTTGCTCCTCTTTCTGTTTTATCAGCAGGGGCATACCAATTAGCGCGTTGATATATGGCAGGTCAGAAGAGAACGACAAGAAGATGAATTATATGCTGGGAGGGCCCGAGAATGAATCGGGATGATCAGATAAAGAAGAACCGTTATTATTTGGTGCTTGGCGAGGACTGGAAGCGTCCCTATGTCTATGGCGCGGTTGTTGCTTATCCGGAGGGGACTTTCGTATTGATGCCTGCGCTGGATAAAACGGGCTACGGATGGGATACAATTGTCAAAGGAGAGATTATCGCTGAAATCACCGGGGATGAAGCGTATCAAATGATGCCGCGAACAGCAGAGGGGATGAAATCATTGATTTGCTCGATCACAGAAGAGGAATACAACAATGCGAACTTTTACATGACGAAAGGCCAAATGCGTAAGAGGATGAATTCTGAAATGAAGGCCAATGAAGGATGATGCATCCAGATTGAATTTCCGATCCGCAAGCTGATGCAGTATCCGGCTGATTGTGCGGTTGTCCTGGTTTTTGACACCAGCAAGGGAATGACCGGGCATCTGAAGGAGAAGCCAAAGCTGATGCGGACGGCAAAACACTTTTATCGAAAAGGACGATGCACCGCACATGAATTGTAATCTATGACAGAGGAATCGCATGAAAAAGAGCGCCTGGATTATCATCATACCAGGGGCATCGGCCTGACAGGTGTCCAGATCCTGGTAAGGCATTGACGTTGAAGATAGAAAGGATGAGCAATGATGAAAAAAACGATCCTGCTGCTTTTGGTGACAGCGCTGTTATTTGCTGCGGTCCAGCCTGGAGCGTTGCCCGCACACGCGGCGGAAGGGGAGGGCAGTAAGAAACCGGTCGTGCTGCTCATTCTCGACGGCTACGGCGTGATCGATGAGACGGAGCACAATGCCATCGCGCTGGCGGACACGCCGGTGATGGATCGCCTGATGAGGGAATGTCCCTTCGTGACGGGCAATGCCAGCGGCCTGGCGGTGGGCCTTCCGGACGGAGTGATGGGCAGTTCCGAAGTGGGCCATTTGAATATCGGCGCGGGCCGGATCGTGTATCAGGATTTGACTCGGATCACGAAGTCCATTGCGGATGGCGATTTCTTTGAAAATGAGGCGCTGCTGAAAGCGATAGAGAATGCGAAGGATAAGGGAACGAGTCTGCATATCCTCGGCCTGCTCTCGGACGGCGGCGTACACAGCCACAATTCGCACTTGTATGCCCTGCTGGAGCTGGCGAAGCGCCATGGCCTGGAGAAGGTCTATGTTCACTGCTTCATGGACGGACGGGATACGCCGCCGGATTCCGGGAAGGGCTTTATTCAGGAACTGCAGGATCGGATGGATCAGATCGGATGCGGGGCCATCGCGACGGTGGGCGGCCGCTATTATGGCATGGACCGGGACAATCGCTGGGATCGGGTCGAAAAGGCGTATCGGGCCCTGACCCTCGGCGAGGGTGTGACGGCGAATTCCGCTCTGGAGGCCGTGACACAGTCCTATGCAAAAGGCGAAACGGATGAGTTCATACTGCCGACTGTGGTGATGAAGGACGGCGCCCCCACGGCCACCATCAATGATGGGGATTCCATCATCTTTTTCAATTTCCGCTCGGACCGCGCCAGGGAACTCACGCGCACCTTCTGCTGCGACGACTTTGACAGCTTTGACCGAGGGCCCCGGAAGCAGGTGACCTACGTTTGCTTTACGGATTATGACGTCACAATCCCGGGCAAGGAGGTCGCCTTCCCCAAGCTGATTATGACCAACACCCTCGGCGAGTGGCTTGCCGTCAATGGCAAGAAGCAGGCGAGGATTGCCGAGACGGAGAAATACGCGCATGTGACCTTCTTCTTCAACGGCGGCGTGGAAGCGCCCAACGAGGGGGAAGACCGTTTCCTGGTACCGTCCCAGAAGGTGGCGACATACGATCTTGCGCCGGAGATGAGCGCGAAGGAGATCTGTGATACCCTGGTCGAGAAGATTCATGGCGGAGAATATGACGTGATCGTCGCCAACTTCGCCAATTCGGATATGGTGGGTCATACCGGCGTGGAGAAGGCCACCATCGAAGCCGTCGCTTTCCTGGACAAGTGCATTGGACGGGTGGTGGAGGCTGTGGAAGCGGTGGACGGCCTGTTGTTCATATGCGCCGATCACGGCAACGCCGAGGTGATGGTGGATAAGGAGACAGGAGAGCCTCTGACATCGCATACCACCAATCCCGTTCCATTCATACTGGTGAATTACGATCCCGCCTATACCCTCAGGGAGGGTGGCTGCCTGGCCGATGTCGCGCCTACGCTGATTGAGATGATGGGCTTGGAGAAGCCGGAGGAGATGACGGGGGAATCCCTGCTGATCAAGAAGACGGGGACGCAGACCTCAACGGCCAATTAGAGGGCGTTTCCAAATCCCAGGAGACGCAGCCTGAGGGCCCGGAAATGCGCTTCAGGGATTTTGGAAACACACTCTGGTCGATGCTGTGATCGTGAAGCTGCAATGTAAGGATACTGGAGGCACGTTGAGCATGGAGGGCACCAATCACGCAGGCGGTGCGGTGAAGCCCCTGATACAGTACGAAGGCAAGATTGTCCGCGTGATCGACGTGGACGGCCGCGCGTTCACCGGAATCCCCGTCTCCTTTCCCGCCGAGTACGGCTTCCACGAATTCAACCGGGAGGAGGAAAGCATCAAGCTGAACGATTATCAGCTGTTTGAATCCGATATCGCCCGGATCAGGGTGCTTTCCGGCTATGCCCTCCATCGGGCGACGGAAACCTGGCAGCGGGCCGGGGCCTGGTATGTCCGTGTCCAGGCGATGGCCGGGGAACACCGCATTCCGCTCCGGCAGGCGTTTGACCGGCACGACACGCCGGATGCGAAGTACATCGTGGTGACGGACGACGATTTTCCGATCGCCACGGCGCGCATGGTTCCCCTGGACGAAAGGCGCGTGAGGATCGACAGGATCGCGGTTCTGCCCGAATACCGGCGCCAGGGCGTCGGCACGATGGTCGTCAACGCGTGCGAGGTTTGGGCGGAGGAGCTCGGCTACAGCGCGGCCGTGGTCGAGAGCCGGGAGAGCGAGGTCCCGTTCTATGAGCAGATGCTCTATGAGCCCTGCGGCGAAGCGGCGGACGGAGCGCCCCTTCGCGGCGTCAGGATGGAGAAGGATTTATGACCCGGGACGGGGATTGCATCGAGCGGGTGGAGGAATACGGGCGGGGCGAGCTGCCGCCGGAGTTGAGGCGTGGCGCAGTCCGGGACGGCGCTGTATGATCCACTGACAGAGAAGCGGCGATGCATGATTGATACTAAATTCCATCTAATCCATGCACATCTGCGGGTGCCTTTTTTGCCCTGGCTGTGCTTCGCTTCGGTCAACGATGCGCTGCATCGCCTCCCTCCGCTCAGCTTTGCCAGAACAAACAATCCACTCCGCATTTGTACATGTTTTAGAAGGAATTTAGTATGAGAATAGCATCGGTGAAAAAAGACCTGAAGCGAATTGGGTTCATCGCTTCAGGTCTTTTTAGAGTGTGTTCAGAGGGTTACCTGCGCTTTATCGCTTCGATCCGGTATTTCCCGTCCTGCTTGAACAGAACGCGGGTGTGCACCTTCTCGATGGCCGGGTCCATGGACTCCACCTTGCCATCGAACGAATCGATGATCAGCAGATCCTTGGCCCTGAGATCCTCGCGCCGGGTGACGCTCGCGCGATAGCCGATCACGGTGACAAAGTGGCGGCTTCCCGGATGGGTGATCGCCTCGACCATCAGGATCTGCGGCACACCCGCGCTGAGCAGATCGTACAGGCGCGCCATCATGGTGTTGGCGCTGTAGTACTTTGCCGTCGCGTAGGTGAGCTTGCTGCTCGACCGGTATTTGCCTCTGGCATAGGACAGGCTCACCTTGGTGACGTTGTCCACCAGGCAGTACACATAGTAGTTGGCAAAGCCCAGGCAGTATCCGCTGTATTTGCCGGTGCCGTGGGGCGACGTGCAGATGGTGTCGCGCACCTGGCTTTCGTAGGCGAGGGGATCGACGGGGGTATTGACCACCTTGAACACCTCGCCCCGGTAGACGGCGAGCTTCATTTCGGGCGCCCAGCTCACGCGGAACCAGCCCCTCGAGCGCCCGTATTCGAAGGCCTTGCTGCCGGACGGGGCATGCGCGGTGTCGATGGGGCAGCCGTCAAAGGCGTTGTCCGCGATGAACGTCAGCGTGGCGGGGAGCGTGACCTCCCTCAGCCCGGATCCCGCAAAGGCGTTCCCGCGAATGGACTCGACGCCCTCGGGAACCGTGAGTGCTGTGATGGCGGCGTTGCCGGCGAACGCGCCGTCGCTGATCTCGGTCACCGGCGCGCCTTCGATCCTCGAAGGCACGGCCACGCTGCCGCCGGGGCCCTTGTACCCCGTGATGCTGCAACGGCCGCCGGAAATCACATAATCGAAATCGCCGGAGGCGGCTTTGACCACCTTTACCGCGCATTCGGCGGCGATGGAGGCATCCGCCTTGGCGGCAGCCCGGATCGTGGCGGTGCCCTCGCCCACGGCGGTCAGCCTGCCGTCCTGGTCGATGGCGGCCACCTGGGCGTCGCTGGAGGTGAACTCCAGGTCGGCCATGGTCAAATCGGCCGCGTCGATCCTGACCTGCAGCGCCTGGCTGTCGCCCGCTTCAAGCGTCACCGCGTCGGGCAGGAGCGCCAGCCCGCCGGTCTCCTCGGTCACCTGGACGCGGCATTCTGCCACACAGGCGCTGTCGCCGTTTGCGGTCGCCGTGATCAGCGCGCTGCCGACGCCCACCGCTTTGACGATGCCGTCCTTGACCGTGACCACCGAGGGGTCGCCGCTCTGCCAGGTCACG
>CAMVBO010000109.1 GCA_947165745.1 uncultured Clostridia bacterium
ACTGCATATGCGGCGTGAACTGCTCCCGGATGTATTCCAGGGGCTCAACAATCAAGTCTTCTCCGCGCCACACGATCACGTATGGGATGCTGTTTGCGTGTTCCGTGTAGATGGTGATGCCGGTCCCCTCCTGATAATCCCAGGGGTAAGCGGGGTCCGCCTTCGTGACAAAGCCCTGCTCCGGGCATTCGATCACGGCCAGGTCGTCCGCGCCGTCGTCCCCGGTTTGCCCGCCCGCGCGGATCGAACCGGAAACGCCCGCCAGCGCGGCGACCTGCCGCGCCTCATCCAGCAAAGCCGCGTCATAGTCCCCGGCTTTGGGATTCAGTATGGCCGCGTCGCCATAGTTCATGTGTGTCATATCCGCCGTCCAGCCGCAGGTAAAGGCGCAATCGCCCAGCAGGTTTTCATACTCGATCGTGTAATATCCCGCAGTGGCGGCGCCGGCGTTGTAGACCATGTAAACGCGATAGCACTGGGGGCTCACCTCAGGCGCGGGCATTCCGATCTGCAGGATGGTCGTGCCGTCGTCCGCCTCATACCAGTTCTGGGTGAAATCCGCTTCCACATAGGGGTATGCCACGCGTTTTTCATCGGCCAGGGCCATCCACAGCCGGTAAACGCCGTTGGCTTTCAGCACAGACAGCATGTTGGCCGGATCGTCGTAAAAGTACCTGGGCAGCGCGCTGTGCTCGAAGTGATAGCGCATCTTATCCAGCGTGATCCCGGTTTCCTCCTGCGCCGCGCCGGCTTCCGCCGCGTTGTTGGGACCGGTGCCGTCCGGCTCGATGGTTCCGGCGTCGTCGGCGTAAAGGCGTACGCCCGCGACCACCTCGCTCATCTGCGCGTGCATCGCGTCGTATTCGGCGCGTATGGCTTCGTCGCCCAGGTAGGCCGGGTAGTCGCTGGGCAGCTGCAGATAGTAGTTCAGGTTGGATTCCTCGCTGTAGCCCAGGTACTCAAAGGCGGGCAGCTGGCTGAAGCTGCCGTCCACGCTCGTGCCCAGGGCAAACAGGAAGCCGCCGCCTTCGAGGCCCTCGGCCCGGTATTTATCATAGCTTGCCTTCTGATAAAAGGCGGTGCGGCCCTCTTCCGGCATGGCGAACACTTTGCCCTGCCAGTCTGCGGGCAGCTTCATGGACAGCTCTTTGAAGTAATAGATCGGGCTGCCGTCCTCCAGTACGTCGTCGGTATAATCCAGATAGGACATCGGTTCCGCCAGCGCGGGCAGCGCGACGAGCAGCAGCGCCAGCGCCAGTGCCAGGATACGCTTCATGTTCATTCCTCCTGTCGTGATTGTTCAAGGTTCCCTCGGCGCTATTTCTGGATCGCACATTCAAAGTAGACGACGTCGCTGTCGGAAAGCTCGCGCACCTCGCCGTCGTCGAACACGATCTTCTTCACGCCCACATAGACGGCATATGTGTTGTAGTACCTCTCAATGGTAAAGGTAAAGGCATTCTTGTAGTGGCCCGGTTCAACGTAGTTCATCTGTTCCTGCTCAAAGGTATAGATCGGAGCTCTGCCTGCGGCGTTATCAGGGTTGAGCAGGTTGACCTTTTCGCCGTACATGTCCGTCTGGTAATAGCTCAGCACAAAGCCGCGGATGCCCCGGGTGGAGGAGCGGTTAACGACCTGTATGTTCATAAAGCCGGTGTTGCTCATGCCGGTCTTCATGGGCGTCTCCAGATCATAGGTCGCGCCGATCACCAGCGGTATATAGGGCTCCTGGTAGTACTGCGCGCTTGAGGAATACAGCAGCCGCTGCATGTCCGGCGTGGCTTCGTTGGCTATGGGCAGGCCGTTCTGTTCGCAGAAGGAGCGCACGGCCGTGTTGGTGTTCCGGCCAAATGAGCCGTCCACCTTGTCATTCAGATAACCCAGGTCTGTCAATCTCTGCTGCAGATCCTTCACGGCCTGGCCCTTGCTGCCCTGCTTCAGGGTTTTGTAGTCGGTTGACGCCGGGGTGTAGGGCGGCGCGTAGGACGCGTTGTTGGCGCCGCCGTGGCCGAAGTCGGCGGGAATGTCGTCGCTGTAGTCCGTATAATCTCCACTTCTGACGGACAGGTCGTAGAGGTTGATGCTCACGTCCTGGCTGTAGAGGTCGTCATAGGTGTCATTGTCGTCCAGCAGCAGCGTCATGTCGATCTGAGAACCGGTGCGGATGGCCCCGTCGCCGCCGTCCTTGTTGCTGTCGGCGGGCTTGAACATGATCCAGTCGTCCATGCTCGCGCCGACCTTGATGCCGGAGACACCCGCGGCCTTGATCGGCGTCCCGTCGATCATCACATCTTCCGGGTGCAGCCAGATGGGATGGCTCGAATGATTGACGATGTGCACATCCAGGCGGATATAGGCATAGCCGTCGCTGTCCTCCTTGTAGCTGTAGCCCGTCGCCGTCACCTCGAGGCCGTTCCAGCTCAACAGCGTGGAACTCGCCAGAGCCGGGGCCGCCGCCAGGGCCATCAGCAGCGCCAGCGCAAGCAGCGTCGCAAGTAGTTTTTTCATGTTCTTATCCTCCTGCGTTTAGTGGGAATAGTAGTCCGCGTCGGGGTGGAAGTTGCCCACCGCCACCGCCAATGCGGTCAGCGCTTCTTCGATTGGGATATCCGTTCCCGGGCAGCGCGCCTCGTACCGCACGAAATAATCCGCCTGCAGATCATACGCGCACAGGCAATACCGGCTCTCTCCCTCGACCAGGTACAGCATCATGATGGCGGGAAGCTCTTTGCCGCCCAGGGTGATGATGGTGTATTCGCCCGGGTTCACGACCTGATCGGCGCTGTCTGAGACCTGTCGACGATAGACATTGCTCAGGTAGTACTCCGCGTCAAAGTCCGCGCCCGGCGCGTCCGTTTTGAACACCTGCACCGTGGGATCCGCCGCATTCGGCCCCAGCTCGATCAGCACACCGCCGTCCGGGGTGAAGGAATAGTCGTATTCAGGCTTGCAGAGCGTGGAAAAGTCCTGTTCAGGACAGGTGACGATGCGCATGGCCACGGCGTCTTCCGCCAGCGCGGCAATGCCCAGGGCCAGCGCCAGCAGCACGATCATCGAAAATGCCTTCTTCATGGTGTCCACCTCCGCGCAAGCTACTGGTTCGGATAGAGGCGGGTGCTGCCGCCGGGTTCGGCGAAGGCGCTGTCAGAATAATAGACCTTGCCGTTGTCGCCCTCGTACACATAGTCATAGGCCGTGGGTACCTTTACGTGGCTGCCGTCGGACAGCGTGTAGTCATTCTGATCGAACAGATAATCCGTGAAGCGCTCGTCGTCATAGCCGTCGCCCTTGGAAGTCTCCTCGCGCATCACCTGGTCGCTGTAGTCGTTGCCGTAATCCACGCCGCGTCCGGTGATGATGTTCCACAGCTCATTGGACAGGCGCTGGTTGGCCAGCAGGAACTGGTCACTGACGGAGGTATTCCCGGAGAAGGCCGTGAAGGCGGCAAGCCCCTCTTCGCTGTAAGCCTCCGGGCACAGGAGCGTGTACACGCAGGGCAGGTCCCACAGGATGTAGGAATCGCTGATGTCGACAAATGGTCCGGGCAGATAGGCCCTGTACCACACGCCTTGGGTGACCGCAGTGACGCAGAAACAGCAGGTCAGGCCGTTGGTCGTCTCCACGCGGTAGCGGCGGGTGGCAACGGTCACGGCCGCCTGGTCCACGTTCATCCCGGTGCCGCCCAGCAGGTTCCGGTGCGTTTGCAGCATGGATGCCTCCATTTGTCTGAGTGTGGGCTGTAAATCGGGGTAGGTATTCTCCTCAACAAGGGTGATTGTCTTGACGCCGGTGAGCTTCCCCGCCTGGTAATCACAGTAATCCGCGGCGCTCATATAGTGCAGCATCGGCGTGTAGTAGGAAGCATTGAACTGTTCATCCGGGGTGTCGCCCGTCGCGCTGGCCATGTAATTGCGGGCGGAGGTGTAGGTCAACAGCGTCATGCCGTCCGGCGCCTGGGCGGCGACGAGCAGCAGCCACGGGTTACCCGCGCCCAGCGTCATCACATCGCAGTTGGCCTGGCTCGACACCTGGTAGTCCGCAGGCGCGGTGCACCGGCCCATGACCATGCCGCCTTGCTGGATATCCGACACGGCGAAGGTCATCGCGCCGGCGGACGCGGTCGACTGCGCCTGCGGCTCGGCTTCCAGGCGCATGTTGGCGTCTATCAGATCCAGCGCGTCGAGCATATACCGCCGTTCCGATTCCTCAAGGTATCGCGCGCGGAAAATGACGGTGAAATCGTCCCGGACGTCCACCACGATCAGCAGGAAGATCCTGTAGCCCTGGCTGTTGCGATATTGCACGTCAGCGGCAGACACGGGATGGCCGCCCACGTCAAACTCGCCGTGCTGCACGATGGAAACCGCGCCGTTCGCACTGTAGCTCTCTCTGAGCCGGGGCAGCTCCTCCTCAAGGAAGGCGGCCCCGTCCGTGACCCGGTTGTCGCCGGCGTTCACCCACGCCAGCACATAGGGGATGTTGTCTTCTCCAAAGTGATAGTACATACCGTCACCCTCCACCCACTCCGTGCGCCAGGCGGGATCGACCAGCGTCGTGTACCCCTGTTCCGGACAGGTGAATTGGGTCGTGGATTCCGCCCATGCGCCATGAACGGGGATGAGCAGGGCAAACAGTATAACCAAGGACAACCATTTTCGCATAGCGACACCTCCCTGTATTTACAGGTTCGCGCAGCGCCGCGAACCAAAGTTCTAACGCAATTATAACTTATCATTCACACTATTCGCAAGACGTGTTTTCTCAAATCCCCTCGGAAAGCAGGGGTAGTTTTGGGGTAGGCGGCTGTTTTGAGCGCGTTTTTGCGCAATTTTCGCCCGTTCATGTAATATGCGCGGCCCAAAACAGAGAATCGTCCGCCTGCATATAACAAAAGATGGTCTCTGCGTGAAACCATCTCAAAAGGGGATGTCTCAAAACAAGCGTTTTGAGACATCCCCTATAACTGTCATTTCACCCTGCCGGCAGGCGGGATGGGCACACACCGCCGACATTCAGCCGTTGCGATGGTTCTCGCCTCGCATATTCTTTTCCTTTTCGTAAAAGGCCCGGCAAAGCATCCTGAATTCCTCGGCGCTTTCACACGCGCCCTCGCACTGGCGCTTCTTTTCCCAGGAGCGGGCGTAGGTGTCGCGGATCTTGCCGCACTCAAACTCCGGACAGTCCCGGCAGGCGTTGACGCCGTGTTCGCGTGTGCAGGGCAGCAGCATGAAGCTGCAGGTGGGACGACAGCCGCAACCGGTGCAGCGGATCTCGTCGCTGCTGACCACGCGATCCCGCCAGCCTGCGCGGTACCAGAACAGAGCGGCCTCGCGAAGCTCCTCCTCCGTCCTCGCCAGGTATCGCGGACACACCGCGCAATCGTCCCCGCAAACGGAAATGATCGGCTCCGTGCCGTCCAGCGCCTCAAGCCTGTCGACGTACCATTTCATCGTCGCGCTCCCTCCTCTGTATGGATCGACGTTCCGAACAAACGCCGCCCGCTGTCATCTCCCCCGTCATGCGCGCGCCGTCAGATTCTTGAGCCAGCGCTCCTTTTTCAGCCAGTAGTGGAAGATCACCAGCTTGATCAGGTCAATCAGCTTCACGCCGCAGTACAGCGCCACCGGGCCGATATTCGTATATCGCGCCAGAAGGATCACCATGGGCAGCATCACGAATATCGTCAGCCCCGCGTCCGTGGTCGCGCCCATCCGCGCGTCGCCGCCGGCGCGGGCCACGGCCTGCTGGGTGTTCATGTAGACCCATACTGGCATAAACAGCGCCATGGTGCCCACCATCCTGCGGCAAATGTCGAGGGCGCTTTCGCTCAGGCGGCCAAACACCAGCGGGACGATCAGCGTTGTGGCAAAGCCAAAGACCGTCATCGCCAGGCCGAACACTGCCGATCCGGACAGCAGCCAGCTCTTTTCCCGCCGCGCCTTCTCCAGATCGCCCGCGCCCAGGGTCTTCCCGAGGATCACGCCCGTGGCGGAATAGACGCCGCCGAAGGCCACGAAGTACAGGTTGGCGATGGCGAAGCTGGAGGCCATGCCGGACACCACGTCCGCGCCGCCCCGGCCGTTGTAGATGGCCGTGGTGACCGTCTCCGACAGCACCCACACCATCTCGCAGAACAGCACCAGCGCGCTCTTTTTCAGTATCTCCCTGAACAGCCTGCCGTCGATCTTCAAGAAGTCCGCCAGGCGCACGGCGAAGTCCGGTTTGGCGCGGACATAGACGGCGATGAAGATGATGAACTCCAGCGTCCTGGCGATCACCGTCGCCCAGGCCGCGCCGCGCACGCCCAGCGCCGGAAAGCCCAGGTTGCCGTAGATCAGCAGCCAGTTGAACAGCGTGTTGGTCAGCGTGGCGATCACCGTCACCACCAGCGGCGTC
>CAMVBO010000110.1 GCA_947165745.1 uncultured Clostridia bacterium
GCAGAGCTCGCCGACATCGCCCTGTTTCACGGGATTGCCTTCCGGGTCCACGATCTTGGCTTTCCAGCCTACGCCGGGGATGCCGATGGCGCCGACCTTGTGCGTATTGCCGATGCCGAGATGCACGCAGCCGGGACCGGTCGATTCGGAAAGACCGTAGTTTGTGTCATATTTATGGTCCGGGAAATATTCCAGCCAGTGTCTGATCAGGCTCGGCGGCACGGGCTGCGCGCCGATGTGCATCAGGCGCCAGCGAGACAGGTCGTACTGGTCCAGATCGATCTCGCCCCGGTCGATGGCGTCCAGGATGTCCTGGGCCCAGGGCACCAGCAGCCACACGATGCTGCAATGCTCCTCGGCGGCGGTCTTGACGATGGTCAGGGGCTTCACGCCCTTCAGCAGCACGGCCTTGCCGCCCACCAGGAACGAGCCGAACCAATGCATCTTCGCGCCGGTGTGATACAGCGGCGGAATGCACAGGAACACGTCCTTGTGGGTCTGGCCGTGGTGCTTCTGCTCGGTCTTGCAGGCGTGCATCAGGCTTTCATGGTTGTGCAGGATGGCCTTGGGGAAGCCCGTGGTGCCCGAGGAGAAGTAGATGGCCGCGTCGTCCTCGTCCTCCAGGTCGATGTTCGGAGCCGTGCTGGACTGGTTCGCCGCCAGGTGCAGGTAATTCTCGGCGAAGGTCGGGCAGTTGTCGCCCACGTAGAACAGCAGCTTCACCCGGGGCATGCGGTCGATGCTCTCCTCCACGCGGCCGATGAATTCCGGCCCGAAGAACATGGCGTCCACGTCCGCCAGGTCCGCGCAATACTGGATCTCGTCGGCGGAATAGCGATAGTTCATGGGCACCACCAGCGCGCCGGTCTTGAGGATGCCGAAGTACAGCGGCAGCCACTCCAGGCAGTTCATCAGCAGGATGGCCACCTTGTCGCCCTTTTTGATGCCCCGGCTCATCAGCAGGTTGGCACAGCGGTTCGCCTTCTCATCGAACACGCCCCAGGTGATCTCCCGGCGGAATTCCTCGGAAGCGCCGCGCTCGATCAGTTCGTAC
This sequence comes from uncultured Clostridia bacterium, assembly GCA_947165745.1. The sequence goes on from CAMVBO010000110.1 coordinate 1,055, forward strand.
TCCTTCCAGGTGACCCGGCGATCCTCGCGCACCTCCGGGTTGATCTCCACCAGGGCGATCTCAGAGCCGTACTTTCTGGCGTTTTTCTCAAGAATCTCGGTAATTGGCATGGTAATTCGGCCTCCAGTCGTGTTATGATCGTTCGTTCAAGGTTCTTCGCTTCGCCCCGAATGACGCGTCGCCCGTCCTTCTGAACGAAAGCGCAGTTTGGAAATCTCAAACAGAATAAAAAACCCGTCCTCCGCTTCACGCAGAGGACGGGATGAAAACCCGTGGTACCACCTCTATTTGGCGCCGCCTCGCGGCGCGCGCCCTTTGCGGGACAGCCCACTGTCCCCCGCGCTGTATCGGGCGCGCCCGTCGCAGCCTACCGCCCATAGCCCGGGTTTCGGTGCGCCGCTCGGGAGTGTATTCGGCCAATCCGCGCAACCGCCTTTCACCACCCGGCGGCTCTCTGGATGCAACGGCAATGGGCTACTTCTCTCTGTCATCGCGTTACTGAAATTATAGTCCCTTCCCACGTCGACCGCAAGTTAAATCTGCGTTTACTGCTCCGGATAGGGCTCCTGGTTGGTGCCGTCCTGCCACAGGCGCTCGATGTTGTAGTACTGCCGCTCCTCCGGGTGGAAGAGGTGCACGATCACGTGGGCATAGTCCAGCACGATCCAGCGCGCGCCGTTCTTGCCCTCCTTGCGGCGGGGGTCGATGCCCTCCTCGGCCAGCTTGTCCTCCACTTCCTCGGCCAGGGTGTGCACGGACTGCACGTTTCGGCCGCTGGCCACCACGAAGAAATCGGTGATGGAGGTCATGTGGCCAACCTCCAGAATCTGTATGTCGGTCGCGCCCTTGTTGTCCAGAATCTCGGCAATCTTGCTCGCCAACGCCTTGGAATCCATCATGTCTTGTGCCTCCTTTGGTCGATTTGCCCGTATATTCATTCAGGTGTAAACGCGCTGATCAGGTTCAGCGTCCTCGGGTGGATGTCCTGCCCGTGGGCGCGCAGGTGCCGGGCGGTCAGCTCCGCGCAGCACACCATGGCCTGGTAGATGTCCTTTTCCGCCAGCTTCCGGGCCTTCTCAAGCCCCGGGAACGCCTCCCGCCCCGGCTCGATGAAGTCGGACACGTAGATGAGCGCGTCCATGGGCGACATATCCCCCGCGCCCACGGTGTGCTTGCGGATGGCGGAGAGGATAGACGGATCCCGCACGCCGAACATGTCCCGCGCCAGGATCATCCCGGCGGGGGCGTGGAGGATCTGCCTCGTCTCCAGCTCAGCCTGGTCCAAATCCGGCAGGCTCGCCGTCACCAGCGCGCGCATCTCGTCCAGCGGCATGGACTTGGCACAGTCGTGCAGAAGCCCCGCCAGCCGCGCCCGGTGCGCGTCCACGCCGCACTTCGGTGCGAGACGCTCGGCGGTCCCGGCCACGCCCAGGGTGTGGGTAAAGCGGCGCTCGGTGATCATGCCCTTGAGTTTTTGTAGGATCTGCCGCTCGTTGTAGTCGCACAGATACAGGCCGCGCTCGCGGATGTACTTCGCCACCGGGGCGGGCACCTCGTCGGCCACATCCTCCCCCGCCGCCACCCTCTGGCGAATCCTCGTGGAGGACAGCGCCGGGCCGCTGACGGGCAGCAGCGTCACCCGCGTGCCATAGCAGGCCGTGATGGCCCGGGCCCGCAGCTTCGCCAGCTCCACGTCGCAGCCGGGCCGGTTGATGACGGCGAATTCACAAAGTCTGGCTACCCGGCCAAACTCCCGCCAGCTCTCCAGCGTGTTCAGCGTGTCCGCGCCGATGATGTAGGTCCACTGAACGTCCGGGCGCTCCACGGCCAGCGCGGACAGGGTGTCCACGGTGTAGGTCACGCCGCTTCGGGCGATCTCCACGTCGCTGGCGTACAGGCCGGGATGCGCCGCCGCGGCCAGCTTCGCCATCTCCAGGCGGTCCAGCTTGTCCGTGGCGCGGGGCTTGTGGGGCGGGTCTCCCGAGGGCATCAGCGCCACGCCGTCCAGCCCGAGCACGTCCATTGCCTTGAGGGCGATTTCGATGTGCCCGTTGTGGATGGGGTCCAGCGTGCCCCCCAGGATGCCGATTCTCATGTGCGCCCTCCGTCTGTTCATGCCAACTGCTTTGATAAGTTATTATACCACACTTTTCCTTAACAATCTACCCCCAGAGGGATTTTTAATGTGGGCATACGAATAAAAACAGAGACCAGATTGCCACGGCGCTTCGCCCCTCGCAATGACGCGGTTTCTGATCGCTTCGTACAGCGCTTTGAATTCTGTACGACGTTTCAACGCCAAACCGCGTCGTTGCGAGGCCGTAGGCCGTGGCAATCTGGTTCTTATTTTTTACGGGCAACAGCATCTTCCGCCCCCTGCGGGGCACCTTCTCCAAAGGGGAAGGCTGTGAAAGGGTCAGGCGACCGCTAGAGTGTGTTTCTAAAATGAGACATGTGCAGTTTCGAGTGGATTGGGCTGCATTTCAAGGCGGTTTTCCGCAGGCTTAGTGGCGCTAAGTCAAGGGAAACCAACGCAGAAATGCAGTTCAAGGCGCCGAAAATGCATCTTGGGGAATTTAGAAACACACTCTAATCCGCGTAGCCGTCCGCGGCGGCGCTGACGTTGTAGGCGCCGTCGCCCGCGTCCGTCACGGTGAAGTACAGCGTCTCATCCCCGTGGGTGAGGGTGAGTCGGCAAACGCCGTCCTCGAAGCGGTCGGTAATGTCCTCGGCGATGTCGTACCAGTAGAGCATCACGCGGCCGTCTTCGTTCACCTCCACCAGCTCCGCGGGATTGCCGGAGAGGTCCTCCATGTATTCGTCCATCGTCAGCGGGCGCTCCTTGCCGCCCGGCTCCAGGGCGACGCCGCCGCCCATCATCTGGCGCTCCTCGCCGTTCTCGTCCGTCCAGGTGACCACATAGGTGGCCGGGGCCGGGCTGCCTTCCCCGTCGCCCTCGGCGCTGTATGCCACGTCGCTTCCGCCGTCTTCGCCCGTGTACACCTCCACCTGGGCGTCCGTCGCCTGCCCGTGGAACCACATCGTCACTGTGCGGCGGAATCCGCCCAGGTCTGCGGCATAGGCCGCCGTCAGCGAGCCCACCAGGAGTACCGCGATCATCACGGCCACCGCCGCGCGCCGGGAAAAGGAAAACCTCTCATGCTTTCTGTTCATATCCATGTTCACTGCCTCCAACCAATCGTTATTGGGGGCATGCAGCGTCTGAAACGCCCGCTTGTAACGTTCACGATTGTTCATCGTCCCACTCCTCCGTCAGTTGCGCTTTCAGCATATTCCGGGCCCTGGACAGCCGGCTCTTCACCGTGCCCTCGCCCGTGTCCAGTATGCGCGCGATTTCCCGCACCGAATAGTCCTCGTAATAGAACAGGTGGATCGCCACGCGATACTTTTCCGGCAGGCGCAGCACCGCGTCCAGCAGCTCCCTGTCGCCCGCGTCCTCAAAGGTCAGCGCGTCCATATAGTCCTCCAGGCTGCGGCGATTGCGCCGCCAGAAACAGATCGTGGCGTTCTTGGCCTTGTTCACGGCCACGCGGATCAGCCACGCGCGGATGTGTTCGTCGGAATCGAATTCCTTGTCGCTCCTGTAATAGGCCAGCAGCGTCTCCTGAACCACATCCTCCGCGTCCTGGGGGTTCCGGCAGACCGCAAAGGCCGCCCGATACAGGCTGTCGCCCCAGCGTTCCGCCAGATGGGAAACGGTTTGTCTCATTTGCTCACATGCCTTTCGTCGAAGGTCCCTTCACCAATAATACAATCCAAAGGCTAAAAAGGTTGCAAGCTGAGGTTGAATTTATACAAAGTTGATTGAAGGAGGGGTGAAAATACCCTATAATGTAAGGTAGTGAGGGGTTTGTTATGTACATCGCGTCCCAATGGAAGGACTATGAGGTGATCGACACCGGCGACGGCGAGAAGCTGGAGCGCTGGGAGGACATCCTCCTGCGCCGCCCCGATCCCCAGGCCATCTGGCCGAAGCAGAGCCCGAAGCTGTGGGAGCAGGCCGACGCCTGGTACCACCGCAGCCAGAAGGGCGGCGGTGAGTGGGAGTTTTTCAAAAAGCTGCCGGAGCGCTGGACGGTGCGCTACGGCGATTTGCAGTTCTATGTGCGGCCCACCGGCTTCAAGCACACGGGGCTGTTCCCGGAGCAGGCCGTGAACTGGGACTGGATGGCCGGGCTGATCGACGGCGCGAAGCGGCCCATCAAGGTGTTGAACCTGTTTGGCTACACCGGCGGGGCCACCTGCGCCTGCGCCATGGCGGGCGCGCACGTGACCCACGTGGACGCGGCCAAGGGCATGGTGCAGTGGGCCGGGGAGAATCGCCGGCTGTGCGAAATCGACGAGACGCGCGTGCGCTGGATCATCGACGACGCGCTGAAGTTCGTCCAGCGGGAGGAGCGGCGCGGCAACCGCTACCAAGGCATCCTGATGGACCCGCCCAGCTACGGGCGCGGCCCCGGCGGCGAGGTGTGGAAGCTGGAAAACGAGCTGTACGGCCTGGTGAGCGCCTGCGAAAAGGCGCTGGCCGAGGACGCGCTGTTCATGCTGATCAACAGCTACACCACGGGCCTGCAGCCCGCGGTGCTGAACAACATGCTGGCCATGGCCGTGGCCCGGGGCCGGGGCGGCGAGGTGTGCGCGGACGAGATCGTGCTGCCCGTCACCGAGGGCGGCGTGCTGCCCTGCGGGGCCAGCGGGCGGTGGAGCCGGCCATGAACCATAAGACGCTGCCGAAGGGCTATGTCTACGCCGGCAGCCTGGACTTCATGCGCAACCGCGGGCAGGTGAAGCAAATGCTGGTCCTGTCGCTGGCGCTGGTGGTCCTGCCGGTGGCCGCGGGCTTTTTCATCGCGCCGGTGGGGCCGTCCTGGCGGCTGATGACCTCTCGGTGGTGGTCCTGGCCGGCGCTGGGCGGGGCGCTGATCGCCTACATCCCGCTGCACGAGCTGACGCACGGCGCGGTGATGCTGGCCCTGGCCGGCGTCGTGGCCACGTTCGGGCTGAAGCTGCCCTACGCCTACGCGGGCAGCACGGTGTGGTTTGACAAAAGCTCCCACATCGTCACGGCCCTGGCGCCGGTTGTCGTATGGGGCGTTTTGCTGCAAATCGCCATCGCGAAGCTGCCCGGCGAATGGTTCTGGCCGCTTTGGATCGTGCAGATCTCAAACCTGTCCGGCTCCGCGGGCGACATTTACACCGCCTGGGCGCTGGCGCGGATGCAGGGCGATTTGCTGATCCAGGACACCGGCGT
>CAMVBO010000111.1 GCA_947165745.1 uncultured Clostridia bacterium
AAGGCGCCCCAGCCGATGATGCAGCCAAAGGCAATCGCCCAGACATCCAGGGGAGACAGGTATCTGTCGTACTCGTTGTAGACTCTGTTTTCCTGCATAAGCATACCTCCGCCGGCGTTGCCGCCCCGAGTTCTCCGCGCCGCGGGCCGCGCTCCTTAAAGATGCCCCACGGCGTTTCTTCCGGTTTAAAACAATTATAACACAGAACAGATCGTTTGAAAAGACACAGAACGCCCCGGCACTGCCAGAAATATGCCATTTTGACCATTTTATGGTTGATTCCAAGGCTTGTTTCGAGTATAATGGATTGCGCAAAGGTTTAACATGCGTTAAACACTTCAAATCGGCATTGCGTACGGAAAGGGTGAATGGATTATGCTTTACTCCAGCGCGGGCTTCCTGGCCCTGATCATTCACCTGATTATCAACCATGACGTGCTGTGGAAAAACACGAACCGCGAGCTCATCCCCGCCCATCAGAGCTATCGCTCGTTCCTGTTCGCCATTACGATCTATTTCATCTCAGACATACTCTGGGGCCTGCTTTACGAACAGCGCCTGGTCGCCCTCGTACACCTGGACACCGCGGTTTACTTCGCGTCCATGGCCTTTTCCATACTGTTCTGGACCCGCTTCGTCATCGATTACCTGAAAGAAAAGAACGGCTTTGCCCGGATCCTGTACATCATCGGTTGGCTGATCTTCGCCTTCCAGATGCTGTTTTTGCTGCTCAACTTCTTTGTGCCGGTGCTGTATTCCTTCGATGCGGAGGGCAACTATCGCGCGGAAGCGGCGCGATACCTCACCCTGGCGGTGCAAATTGCCATGTTCCTGATGACTTCCGTCTACGCCTTCTTCGGCGCAACGCGAAGCAGCGGCACCATGAAGCTGCGGCATCGCACCATCGGCTTCTCCAGCCTGGCGATGGGCGGCTTCGTCATCGCCCAGTCCCTGTTCCCGCTGCTGCCGCTTTACGCCATCGGATGCCTGCTCAGCAGCTGCGTGCTGCACAGCTTCGTGCTGGAAAATGAAAAGGAGGAATACCGGGACAAGCTGGAGGAGCGACTGCACGACAACATCCTGAAGGGCAACTACTACGACCTGCTCACCGGGCTGCCGGGCATGTCCTACTTCCTCGACCTGGCCCAGGGCATTCGCTCCCGGATCAACCGCGAAGGCGGAAGGTGCGCGTTCCTCTTCCTGAACCTGAGCGGCATGAAGTTCTACAACCAGAGCCACGGCTTCGCGGAGGGCGACCGGCTGCTGCGCGCCTTCTCCCAGCTGCTGACCGGCGCCTTCGGCAGTGAAAACTGCAGCCGCTTCGGGCAGGATCACTTCGTGGTCCTGGCGAAAGACGAGGGGCTGGAGGCCGCCTTGGACGGACTCTTTAAGAAATGGGACGCCATGAACAAGCACGATTGTCCCGCCATACTCGTCGGCGTCTATCCGGACAGCGTGGAGAACATGGATGTCAGCACCGCCTGCGACCTGGCGAAGTTCGCCTGCGACGCCATCCGGCACACCTACGTGTCCTCCATCAAGTATTATGACACGGCCATGCTGTCCAACGCCGAGCGCCAGCAGTACATCATCTCCCACCTGGATCAGGCCATCGAACAGCGGTGGATCCAGGTCTATTACCAGCCCATCGTGCGCGCCGCCAGCCGCCAGGTGTGCGACGAGGAGGCGCTGGCCCGCTGGATCGACCCGCAGCGCGGCTTCCTGTCTCCGGCGGAGTTCATTCCCATACTGGAGGACGCGAAGCTGATCTACAAGCTGGATCTGTACGTCGTGGACCGTGTGCTGGAAAAGAACCGCCAGCTGCAGGAATTCGGCCTGCACCTGGTGCCCCAGTCCGTCAACCTCTCCCGGTCGGATTTTGAAGCCTGCGATATCGTGGAGGAGATCCGGCGGCGCGTGGACGATGCCGGCCTCGACCGGAGCCTGCTGACCATCGAGATCACCGAGAGCATCGTCGGCGGCGACTTTGACTTCATCAAGGAACAGGTCGAACGCTTCCGGGCGCTGGGCTTCCCCGTGTGGATGGACGACTTCGGCAGCGGCTACTCGTGCCTGGACGTACTGCAGAGCATGCCGGTGGACCTGATCAAGTTCGACATGCGCTTCATGCAGCAGTACAACCACGGCGACAAGAGCAAGATCATACTGACCGAGCTGATGAAGATGGCCGTGGGGCTGGGCATCGACACCGTCTGCGAGGGCGTGGAGCGGGCGGACCAGGCGGAATTCCTGCGGGACATCGGCTGTTCCAAGCTGCAGGGCTATTACTACGCCAGGCCCATGCCCCTGGAGCAGATCCTTGAGCGCTACAGGACCGGCACGCAGATCGGCTTTGAAAACCCAGCCGAGTCCGGCTACTTCGACGCCATCGGCCGCATCAACCTGTACGACCTGGCGGTCATCGCCAACGAGGAAGAGGACGCCCTGCAGCACTACTTCAGCACCGTGCCCATGGCGATCATCGAAGTGCAGAACGACAGGACCCGCTTTGTCCGCAGCAACCACGCCTACAGGGATTTCATGGAGCGCGCCTTCAAGTTCGACATCTCCGAGCTGACCGCCGATTACCACGAGACGACGGGCGCGCCGGGGCGGCCTTTTGTGGACACGCTGCGGCAATGCTGCAGGGACAGCAGCCGGTCGGTGTTTGAGGCCACCCTGCCGGACGGCGCCATCGTGCACACCTTCATGCGCCGCATCGCGGAAAACCCGGTCACCGGCACGGTAGCCGTGGCCGTCGCCGTGCTGGCCGTCACCGAAGCCAAAGAATAGCCCGCGGCTGTCCGCGGACAATAAGACGCGAAGAGGTATATCGCCATGCGCTATGAATACCGGGTTCCCGAGGAAAAGCAGATTCGGGTGATCGTCGATTCCGACACCGCGTGCGAGGCGGACGATCCCTTTGCCATCGCCCACGCGCTGATGAGCCCGAAGCTGATCGTACGCGCCATCGTGGCGGAGCACTTCGCCGCCCCCGGCTCCATGCGTTTGAGCTATGAGGCCATCCAGCGCCTGCTGCGCGCCATGCACCGTGAGGCAAACCTGCTCCCCGGCGAGGAATGGCCGCTGAACCCGGGCGCGCCCACGTCCGAAGGCGTGCGGTTCATTATCGACGAGGCCCTGCGCGAGGACACGCGCCCGCTGTTCGTGCTGTGCCTCGGCGCGCTTTCCAACCTGGCCCGCGCGCTGCGGGAAGCGCCTGAGATCCTTCACCGAATGACCGTCGTAACCATCGGCGGCCACGGCTACGATGTCTCCCCCATTCCGTTCCGGGAGTTCAACTTCGGCAACGACATCGACGCCGCCAACGCGCTCATGTCCAGCGGGGCGGAGATCTGGCAGGTGCCAGTGCCCGCCTACGGCGGCATCCGCACGGGCCTGGCCGAGCTGCAATACCGGGTCGCTCCCTGCGGCGACGCCGGGCGCTATCTGTTTGACCAGATGGTGGCCTATAACGAATCGCCGGCCGCGGGCTGGACCCCCGGCGAGAGCTGGTCCCTGGGCGATTCCCCCGCCGTGTGCGTCACGCTGGACCCCTCCTGCGGCAGGTTCCACACCCAGGCCGCCCGCTTCGTCAACCCGGACACCACCTACTCCGACCGGGAGACGGGGCAGTTCGTGCGCGTATACGACACCGTGGACCCCCGCTATGTGCTGGAGGATTTCTTCGCCAAGCTGGCGATAAACTACCGGCAGGCGGAATAAACACACAGCGAATAATGCAAAGGGGCTGTCTCAAAACCTGTGCTTTGAGACAGCCCCTGCTTGTGTTTCCGCGAAGGACGCATTTATACCTTGTCCCTCACCATGCTCAGCGCGATGCGCTTCTTTTGCGTATCCACGCTGACCACCCACACCTTCACCACGTCCCCCACCTTCACGACCTCCGAAGGATGGCGAATGAACCGGTCGGCCATGCGGGAAATGTGCACCAAGCCGTCCTGATGGACGCCAACGTCCACAAACGCGCCGAAGTCGATCACGTTGCGCACCGTGCCAGTCAGCTCCATGCCCGGTTTCAGATCCTTCATGTCCAGCACGTCCGTACGCAGCACCGGCCTGGGCAGGTCGTCGCGGGGGTCGCGCCCCGGCTTTTGCAGCTCGGACAGGATGTCCTTGAGCGTCGGCAGGCCGATGTCCGCTTCCCCGGCCAGCTTCTCCATGCCATAGAGCTGCGCCCGCTGGGCCGCGTCCGGGATGCCGCCGCGAACGGCCTTGGCATCATATCCCAGCAGACTCAAAACCGCCTTCGCCGCGTCATAGCTCTCGGGGTGCACCGCTGTGGCGTCCAGCGGGTTTTTACTCTCCCGCACGCGCAGGAAGCCCGCGCACTGCTCAAAGGCCTTCGGCCCCAGCTTGGGCACCTTTTTGAGCGCCGCGCGGCTGGGAATGCCGTTCTCCTCCCGATAGGCCACGATGTTCTTCGCCAGCGCCGGGCCAATGCCCGCCACGTGGGAGAGCAGCGCCGCCGACGCCGTGGAGACCTCCACGCCCACCTGGTTCACGCACTGCTCCACCACGCCGTCCAGCGCCTGGGTCAGCTCGTTCTGCTTCAAATCGTGCTGGTACTGGCCCACGCCGATGGCCTTCGGGTCGATCTTCACCAGCTCCGCCAGCGGGTCCTGCATCCGGCGCGCAATGGACACCGCGCTGCGCTGGGTCACGTCGAAATCCGGGAATTCCTCGGCGGCCAGCTTGCTGGCGGAATACACGGAAGCGCCGGCCTCGCTGACGATGATGTAGGCCACGCCGGGCATGTCCGGCAGCAGCGACACGATGAACTGCTCGCTCTCCCGGCTGGCGGTGCCGTTGCCGATGGCGATGGCCGTCACGCCGTACTTCTTCACGAAACCCTTGATCAGCCGCGCGGCGGCCGCCTTGCCCGCCTCGTTCCCCGGCAGGGTGAAGTGGCCCACGCCGGTGTCCAGCACCTTGCCGTTTTCGTCGATGACCGCCAGCTTGCAGCCGGTGCGGAAACCGGGATCGACCCCCAGCGTCACCTTGCCCTTGATGGGCGGCTGCATCAGCAGCTGGTGCAGGTTGTCGGAGAACACCTTGATGGCGGAGACGTTGGCCCGGTCGGTGAGCATGCCGCGAATCTCCCGCTCCAGCGAGGGGAACAGCAGGCGGCTCCAGGCGTCCTCGCAGGCCTCGGCCACCTGCGCCGAGGCCGGGGAATTGCCCCGCACAAAGGCTCGCTTCACAGTCTGCAGCGCCCGCTCGTCGGACGCTTCGACGGATACCTTGAGGAATTCCTCCCGCTCGCCCCGGTTGATGGCCAGCACGCGATGGGCCGCGATCGAGCGCACCGGTTCCCGGAAGTCATAGTAGTTGCTGTAGACGCTGTCCTCGTCCTTGGCGGCCTTGGTGACCACCACGCTCTCCCGCGTCAGCTGCTCCCGCAGCGCCTTGCGCAGGGCCGCGTCGTCGCTGACCATCTCGGCGATGATGTCCCGCGCGCCGGCAAGCGCCGTCTCCGCGTCGGGGATCTCCTTCTCCGGATCGATGAAGGCCTCCGCCTTCGCCGCGGGGTCCCCCTTGATCGGCTGCACCATCAACCAGGTGGCCAATGGCTCCAGGCCGCGTTCCCTGGCCACGGTGGCCCGGGTTCTGCGCTTGGGCCGGAAGGGGCGATAGATGTCCTCCAGCTCCGACAGGGTCGCCGCCTTTTCAAGCTGCGCGCGAATCTCCTCCGTCAGAACCCCCTGCTCGTCCAGCGCCTTTTCGATCTCCTGGCGGCGCTTGTCCAGGTTGCGCAGGTAGTCCAGTCGCTCAGACAGCTCCCGGAGCACCTGGTCGTCCAGGGAACCGGTGGCCTCCTTGCGATAGCGCGCGATAAAGGGGATTGTGTTGCCCGCGTCCAGCAGCTCGATCACCGCCTGGACCTGTGCCGGGCGCAGCGAAAACGCCTTCGCCAGTATTTCCGTAAACCTGTCGGTCATGCTCATCACCCATGGGCCTTGCGCCCTGATTCATCGTTTGCATCGGGATTATGCATCCCCGTCGTTGCCGTCAGGCGACCCCCTCGCCCTGCCGGTCCGCCGGTCACGCGTTGCCGCTTCTGCCCCGATAGCAGAAGCCCAGCATGGTGATATCGTCAAACTGATCGGCGTCACCCACAAAATCCTGGATATGCCTGCGCACCACGGGCAGGGTGTCCCGCATCGACGCGTCCTTGACGGAATTCAGCGCCTCAAGCAGCCGGTTCATCCCATATTGTTCCACGTTCCCGTCGATGGCCTCGG
>CAMVBO010000112.1 GCA_947165745.1 uncultured Clostridia bacterium
TGGGCATGCTCACCGGCACGGTGCAGAGCGTGATCTTCAAGGGCGTCCACTACGAAATGATGGTCAAGGGCGAGGGCGAAGGGGAGCACATCCTCTGGAAGGTCCACTCCACCACCATGCAGCCCGTGGGCACCCGCGTGGGCATGACCATCGTGCCCTACAACATCCACATCATGCGCAAGGCGACCACCGCCGACGCCGCGCCCGTCTCCGACAGACGCAAAGAGGAGGCCTGATCCATGAAGCGTTCCTGGTACGCCACGCCCTACGCGCTGTGGATGCTGCTGTTCGCGGTGGTGCCGCTGTTGTTCGTGTGCTGGTACGCCTTCACCACCCCGGACGGGGGCTTCACCCTCTCCAATTTCCAGGAATTCACCAAGCCCCGCTACCTGGGCGTGATCCTGCGCAGTTTGAAGCTGGCGCTGTACTGCACGGCGCTGTGCCTGGTGATCGGCTATCCCACGGCCTACTTCCTGGCGGGCCGGGGCTTCAACCACGCCCAGAGCCTGGTGGTGCTGATCCTGCTGCCCATGTGGATGAACCTGCTGCTGCGCACCTATGCGATGATGACGCTGCTGGACGACAACGGCGTGCTGAACGCGGCGCTGTCCGCCCTGGGGCTGGGCAAGGTGCAGATCATCGGCACGGAAGGCGCGGTGCTGATGGGCCTGGTTTACAACTACCTGCCCTTCATGGTACTGCCCATCTATACGGTGCTGAAGAAGATGGACCATTCCGTCATCGAAGCGGCCGAGGATCTGGGCTGCAACCCCCTGCGGGTCATCACCCGGGTGGTGATCCCCATGTCGGTGCCGGGCATCGTTTCCGGCGTGACCATGGTGTTCATGCCGGCGGTCACATCCTTCGCCATCTCCACGCTGCTTTCCAACGGCAAGATCCGCCTGGCGGGCGATTTGATCGACTACATCTTCAATCAGTCCTCCAACCCCACCCGCTGGAACATCGGCAGCTCGTTCTCGCTGATCATGCTGGTGCTGATTCTGATCTCCATCGGTTTTTTGCGCAAGGTGGACCCGGATAGCGAAGGGGGTGGCATGTGGTGAAGAATACCCGCGCAGTAAAGACCTTCCGCACTGTGTGGATGGTGGTTTTGATGCTGTTCCTCTACGCGCCCATCCTGGTCATGATCGCCCTGTCCTTCAACGCCTCCGTCTCCCGCAGCCAGTGGACCGGCTTCACCCTGGATTGGTACGTAAAGCTGTTCCATGACCCGGCGATCCTGGGCGCGCTGAAGACCACCATCGAGGTGGCCGTGATCGCCACGATCATCTCCACCGTCATCGGCACGCTGGGCGCCATCGGCATGCACGCCATGAACACCAACATGGCCAACGTGCTGATCAACGTGTCCTACCTGCCCATGACCACCCCGGACATCGTCACCGGCGTGTCGCTGATGCTGATGTACCTGTTCTGCCACGTGCCCCTGGGCAAGTGGACGATGATCTTCGCCCACATCGCCTTCGACATCCCCTACGTGCTGTTTTCGGTGATGCCGAAGCTGCGGCAGATGAACCCGAACCTGTACGAGGCGGCGCTGGATCTGGGCTGTAAGCCCATCAAGGCACTGTGGAAGGTCATCATCCCGGAGATCACCCCCGGCATCTTCACCGGCGCGCTGCTGGCCTTCACCATGTCCCTGGACGACTTCGTCATCTCCTACTTCACGTCCTCGGACATGTACCCGAACCTGTCCCGCATCGTGTACTCCTCCACCAAGCTGGGGGTCAAGCCCACGATGTACGCCCTGTCCACGCTGATGTTCACCACGATCCTGATCCTGCTGGTGCTGGTGAACAAGCGGACGAAGCTGGAAAACCTGTAAGGTTTTGCCATACATCCCACGAAAACACTGGAGGAAGCTGCAAATGAAGAAAATCCTTGCTCTGATGTTGGTTGTCATGTTGCTGGCCGTCGCGCTGACCGCTTGCAAGAAGGCCGAGCAGAAGACCGAAGCGCCCGCTGCCGCGGTTGAGGAGACCGTCGAAAAGGCGACCGAAGCCCCCGCCGCGGAAACCGAGCCCGAGGCCACCGAAGCCCCCGCCGAGGAGGCCGAGCCCGAGGCCACCGAAGCCCCCGCCGCGGAAACCGAGCCCGAAGCCACCGAAGCCACCGCCGAGGTAGCCGAGCCCGAAGCCACCGAAGCCACCGCCGAGGCGTCGAAGCCCGCGACCTCCGCCCGCGCCGAGATCAAGGTCTACAACTGGGAAGACTACATCGACCGCGAGGTGCTGAACATCTTTGAGAAGGAAACCGGCATTCATGTGAACTATGTCACCTTCTCCCAGAACGAGGACATGTACACCAAGCTGTCCACCGGCGCGGAGAGCTATGACGTGGTCATCCCCTCCGACTATATGATCGAGCGCCTGATCAAGGAAGATCTGATCGTCGAGCTGAACCGGGACAACATCCCGAATTTTGAAAACGTGGTGGATAACCTGCGCGACCCCATATACGATCCCGGCAACGCGCACTCCGTGCCCTATATGTGGGGCACCCTGGGCATCGTCTATAACACCGACATGGTGACCACGCCCATCACCAGCTGGACCGCGCTGCTGGACGAGACTGTGGAGGGCAAGATCTTCATGATGGACTCCATGCGCGATACCGTGGCCATTGGCCTGATCATGAACGGCAGTCCCGTGAACAGCGACGACCTGGACGAGCTGGAAGCCGCCCGGAAGTGGCTGCTGGATCAGAAGGAATCCGGCGTGGTGGACGGCTACATCCTGGATCAGGCGAAGGACATGATGGCCGCCAACGAGGCCGCCATGGCCGTGATGTACTCCGGCGACGCCCTGTATGCCATGGAGAAGAACGACAAGCTGGCCTATGTCATCCCCGACGAGGGCAGCAACATCTGGGTGGACGGCATGTGCATCCCCAAGAGCACCCAGAACCAGGAGGCCGCCGAGCAGTTCATCAACTTCATGTGCCGACCGGACATCGCCAGGATGAACATGGAATACATCTACTATTCCTCCCCCATCAGGCAGGTGGTCGAAGAGCTGTCCGAGGAGGAGCTGGCAAGCACCGCCATGAACCCCACCGACGACATGGTGAAGCGCTGTGAGTACTATGTGGATATCTCCAGCTTCAAGAATGCCGGCGTCTACGACGACATCTGGATGGACGTGCTGATGTAACGGAGGCCGTCGGCCATACGCTGCCGCGCCTCGGGGCATCGCCCGGACCCCTCTCGCTGCCGCGCGTGAGCGCAGGGCGCTCAACCCCATTCGTCGCGGCAACGCGAAACACGATTTCCCACCCCATAGATTCAAGGGTGGGAAATCTTCGTTTTGGGGCAGGAAGGATAAACCGGCGTTCCATTTCCTCCATAGGGGCGGCGTTGCGCCACCCGCCCCAAAAGTGATATAATGCAGTATAATACTAATCCCTGACTAAAAGAGGACATCATGCCGGTCCTTTTCCGCGCTGGCGGCGTTGAAGCCCCTTGACTTGCCGCCAGCAAGCCTGCGGGACTTCTCCTTGCCAGCACAAAAAAGTCCTCGGCAATCTTGCCCTCTTTTAATCAGGTCTTAGTATAAACCCACAACACCACGGAGGCAGAACCCATGAACATCACCGGGCTTGCGCGATACATCTTCGACACCTACAGCGCTGAAGCGGAGTACCTGTTCCGCCACTATCCGGAGCTGTGCGTGTTCCGCCGGCCGGATAACCGCAAGTGGTTCGCGGCGGCCAAGCCCATCCCCTGGCGCGGCCTGGGGCTGGAGCGGGACGGCGAGGTGGAGATCCTCAACGTGAAGTGCGACCCGATCCTGCTGGGTTCGCTGCGGGGCAGACCCGGCTTTCTTCCGGCCTGGCACATGAACAAGGATAACTGGATCACGGTGCTGCTGGACGGCACGGTGGAGGACCGGGAGATCGAAGGCCTGCTGTCCATCAGCTACGATCTCACCGGCCCGAAGCCCCGGGCGAGAAAATGAACGTTTCCAAATAAACACCCGGTTTTTGAGCTGGAATTAGAGCGTGTTTCTAAATTCCCCAAGATGCATTTTCGGCGCCTTGAACTGCATTTCTGCGTTGGTTTCCCTTGACTTAGCCCCACTAAGCCTGCGGAAAACCGCCTTGAAATGCAGCCCAACCCACTCGAAACTGCACATGTCTCATTTTAGAAACACACTCTAATGGCTCAAAAACCGGGCTTTTCACAATACCATGCCGTTGCGGTTCAAACCCGCCGCATGAACGCGGCAGCGAGAGGGGGCCGGGGCATTGCCCCGGTTATTTGTGCGCCCACTTGTAGGCGCGGTTGATGGCGCTCTGGTGGTTCTGGTTTTCCTTGCTGGAGGCGTGGGTCCAGCTGCCGCACATGTGCAGACAGAACTGGCCGTCATAGTTGTTGCTGCGGATGGTCTGGTCGCCATGGGGCTTGGTGTTGATGCCGCAGGCCACATACTTTCCGCCGGCCTTCAGAATCACGGCGTGGCTCTTCCAGGAGAACTTGCCCTTGGCGACGCGCAGCAGCTTGGCGGTGTCGGCGGCGGTGGCCGGCTCCACGTCGGCGTGATAGTGGCCGCCCATGCGCTTGATCTTCAGCTCGATGCCGGTGTCGATGTCGTAAATGTAGCCGTACTTGCCCTTCTTGAGCACGTTCTTGCCGTTCTTGAACCAGTCCATCTTCACGACCTTGCTCTTCCAGGCCTTGCTGCTGGCCTTCTTGGTGGAGACCTTGCTCTTGCTGAGGCAGCTGGCCTTCACATAGCCGGTGACGGAGCCGCTGGCGTTCTGCACCTTGTAGTAGCTGCCGCTCTTGCTCACCACATACACCTTGGTGTTGGTGGATATGGAGCGCTTGGCCGAGCCGGAGGAAGCCTTCTTATAAATATAGGTCTTCTTGTTGACGTAGCCGACGGTGCGCTTGGCGGCCTTCTTGCTCGTGGTCTTCGAGCTGCCGGAGGCCTTCGACAGATATTTGGTGGGCATGTAGCCGGTCTTGCCGTTCAGCTTCACCTTCGCCCAACTGCCCTTGACAGCCGTCACGGTCACCTGGGTGCCCTTCTTCATGCTCACGTGCTTGGACGAGCTGGAGGCCGACTTATAAACCTTCGCGGAGGAGGAATTGACCTTCGCCTTCACGGATTGCGCCATCGCGGGAGACAACACCGCCAGCGCCAGGGTCAGAATCATCACCAGACTGATTATCTTTCGTATACGCCGCAACATTTGTTTCACCTTTTCGCATTATATTTTAAAATCTGGTTTCATTATATTACAAAAGTATTTCAAAATGTGTAAAATCTTTAAAATGTACGGCCATAACCCAACCGATGTCGCAATATTTCCAGGTGTTGTCCATATTGGAGGCGCCGAGCCCGGAAATGCGGCTGCCGCGCGTCGCAAGCCCCCCTCGCAATGGGAAAAGCCCCGCTTGCGGTGGCGGAGATTCCCCCTGCATTCCGCCGACAGTGCCTCCTCGCGGCGGCCGCTGCTCCTGTCCCCTGCTCCCGCTTCGCCGCCCCCCCTAATTTAGACTTTTTATCGAAATCGGCCTTCAGGATTTGACGATTCACGCCCGGTTATGTATAATAGAGGTGTATATAATCATGCGTTTATCGGTCGCCTTGACGGCCGTCATCAGGAGAGGAGCTTTATCATGGCGAAAACAAGCAAAAAGCAGCCTTCGGTGCTGAACTGGATGGGATCGCTGATCCTGTACGCCATCCCCGGCGTCAACCTGATCTTCCTGATTCTCACCGCGATCTTCGCGAAGTCCACCAGCAAGCGCAGCTTTGCCGTGGCCGGCATCCTGCTGATCATCCTGTGCGCGCTGCTGACGTTCGCAGCGTTCGCCATCTTCCCGGATTTCTTCACGAAGCTGGCCGAAACCATGCGCCAGGCCATCCACCCCGTCCCCGTGGGCGAGATCATCCCCGTGGCGTAACAAGGGCATAAAAAACAGCCATCCGCCTGGATGGCTGTTTTTTTATCACTATTCCTATTACCTGTTCCCTATTGCCTGTTCCCTATTCCCCGTCCCCGGGCTCAAGGGTGTCCGCCGTCTCCTTCCGGCGGTACAGCTTCCGGTCCAGCGACCAGATACGCTCGGTGAAACCGCCGGGCACCGCCGCCGTCAGGGCGCGGTTCATCTCAAAGATGCGGGCGTCCAGCAAATCCAGCACGTGCAGCACCTCCGCCTCGGGGAACATGGGCGGCTTGGGGCTGCCGT
>CAMVBO010000113.1 GCA_947165745.1 uncultured Clostridia bacterium
CTCCCGGGCGCCGATGCCCCAGCTCTGAAAGGGCCATTCGCCGTGGAAGGTGTTGAACCGCAGGCCGTCGATCACGTTCCGGGCCGCGAAGCAGCTCTCGCCCCGGGTCTCCACGTTCGCGGTGCAGTGCGGGAAAAAGTCGGTGTCGCCCCGCAGGTCGGCGGGATTGCCGGCCAGGTTGCGCCGGGACGCCGTCTCATCGGCGGTCATGCGCCGGGCGGAGGCGATATGCCTGCCCTCCTCAAACGCCCCGGGGCGATAGGCCAGCCGATGCTCTCCCCAGGGCACCCGCCAGGTCAACCTGCCCGACGGCAAATAGACCTCGCCCGGCAGGATGGACACGTCCAGCTGCGCCCACAGATGCGCGCCGGGCTCGGCGGTGATCTCAATCACATCGCCATCGGCGTACGCCCGGTCGAAGCACAACAGCGCCTCGTCGGGGTGCTCCGCGCGGGCCAGGACCTTCCCCGCCGCATCTTTCAACGAAATGCAGATCATGCTCGGTTCACCTCCGCGCGCCACAGCATCCTGTCCGTGCCCGCCAGCTTCGCCAGGGCTTCGACGAAGAAGTAATCCCCGTAGACGATGTTGGTATGCACGCCCGCCGCGTCGTCGTGATAGCTGGCGGTGCACTTGGTAAGCAGCCCGCAGGTGTCCTTCGACCAGTCGCAGCACAGGTCAATCAGCCCGTCCAGCAGCGCTTCCGCCGCCTTCAGATACCCGGTCTCGCCGGTAATCCTGTACAGCTCGATCAACCCGCTGGCCGCGCAGGCCCCGGCGATGTTGTCGATGCGCTCGGGGGATTCGGGCTGGAGGAAGTCGCAGTCCGTCAGGCCGTCGGGGCGGATGTGGTCGATGAAGAAGGCGGCCACACGCCGGGACGCCTCGAGATAGCGCGCGTCCCCGGTATTTTCGTAGGCCAGGGCGAAGCCGTGCAGCGCCCAGGCCTGGCCGCGGGACCAGGCGGTGCCCTCGGCATAGCCCTGGCCGCCGTGCTCGCGCACCCTCGCGCCAGTATGCGGGTCAAACTCCACGATGTGGCACACCGAACCGTCCGGACGCACAAACGCCTTCAACGTGGTGTCCGCGTGCACGCGGGCGACGTGGGCGAACCTCGGGTCGCCGGTAATGTCGCTGGCCCAGAACAGCAGCGACAGGTTCATCATGCAGTCGATGATGGCATAGCCCACCCGCTCCGGCTCGTTCCAGGCGCGGATGTAGCCCGCCGGGTTGAAGCCGCCCATCAGCAGGCTCGCCGCGTGCAGCGTGTCCGTGCGGGCCTGGCCGTCCCCCAGCAGCTTCCAGTGCGCGCCGCAGGAGAGCAGGTACATGAAGCCCACGTCGTGGTTCAGCCTGTCGAAGGTCCGAAATTCAGCGGTGAGCAGGTTCTCCGCGCGCAGAGCCTCGTCCCGGAACCAATCGTCCCCGGCGGCGGTCCACAGCTGCCACATCAGGCCCGGCCAGAACCCGCCCGTCCACCAGCTGTTGCCGTCGAAGGGCGATTCCAGCCAGCGCGGACCTCCCCGGTAGGGCAGCATGCCGGCCTCGGCGGCCAGCGGCGCGGTGGCGCGATACTTTTCCGCCGCGCGGCGAAGGATATCAACGGCATTGTTCCGCAATTTGAATCACCTCTTCGGGAATTTTGTCCGGCAGTTCGGCGTCCTCCGACGCGCATACGGCGCAGATCAGCCGCGTCTCGCCGGGCTTTATGCCGGCACGCAGCGTGGGAATCAGCGTCCTGGGCCAGATCAGGCTGGTGTTGGGCTCGGTCTCCACTACCTCGCCCCGCTCATAGCCCTCGATGGCAAATATGGCGCTGGAGCCCCTGGCACAACAGGCCGAGGCCAGGGTCTCCGCGGCCTCGCGAACGGCACTGATCCGATCGCAGGGGCGCTTTCCGGCATAGTCGCGGCAGACGGCAAAGGCGCCCTCCGCCGCCTCCAGGTTGCGATTTGTGCGGACGACGTGGCAGCGCACGTGCCAGTTTTCCCAGGGGATCAGCCGCGTCTCGATCTCGACGCCGTCCATGGGCCGCCAGGTGAAGCGGACCTCGTTTTCAGAAAGGGCGAAGCTGTCAAAGCCGCTCCTGCCGTGCCACAGCCCGCGCTCGCCCCGCAGGGCCAGCATGCTGTCGAAGGCGCCCTTCTTCAGCGTCCCCGCCTCCTTGGCCACGGAGAAGCCAAATCGGGTGGAGTAGGCGAATTTTTCGTATTTTTCATCCTCGTGGGCGTGCTCGTAGGCGTGGTTGCCGGCGGTATAGGCGATCACGGAGCGATTGCCCGCGTCCCGGGTCAGCAGCAGCCGCGCCTGCTCGTCCAGCAGCATCCGGGGCAGTGCGTAATCCCGCTCCTCCTCCTGCCAGAAGGGGTGTTCCTCCGGCAGGGCCAGCACGGCAAACACCTTCATGGCCCAGTAGGGGGAGCCCGGCGCGTTGTAGCCCTCGGCAAACACCAGGTTCGGGTAGCCGTAGCCGATGGTCAGCACGCCGTCCCGGTCGAAGATGGGCTGCTTCATCCACCAGCGCAGGTTTTTGAGCAGCAGGCCCTTGATCTCGCCCCAGCCGAGGCCGCCGGCCGTCGCCCCGCCCAGCGCGCAGGCGCTCCAGAACGCCCCCTGGGCAAAGCGATAGGTCAGGCTGCGGCCATAGGCCAGCGCCCGTCCCTCCCCGTCGAACCAGGCGGCGAATCGCGGCGCGATCAGTTTCGCGCGCTCGACGAACCGGGCGCAGCGCTCCGGATCGCGGTCCGCCATGAAGCGGGCGTAGACCAGGCCGTAGTAGTGGAAGGCCCACAGCGTGTAATAGTCCCGCTGGGCGGGCTTGTCATAATACCAGCCGTCTGAGCAGTAGTGGGTCTCCAGGTTGTCCAGATCGTCCTTGAGCCGCGCCTCGTCCGCCGGCAGCCCCACCCGGACAAAGCCGATGTTCACCAGCACCCGGAAGAACAGCCAGTTGTTCTGGGGCATATCGTGGCGGTTGATCTGGTTCAGCCAGTTGTACAGGTTTTGGCGGGCATCCTGAGGCAGTTCAAAGTAAAAGCGATCCGGGATCATGCACAGCGCCATGCCCATCACGGCCATCTCTACCATGCGCTGGTCGAAATCGCCGATGTCGCCCCAGTACTCCCCGTGAGTGGGGTCCACGCCGTGGATGAGGCCATCGCGCCAGACGGCCCAGAGGCGCTCCGCTTCCGGGCACTTCCCCGCCAACATGGGCACCAGCGCCCACAGCACCCGGGAAAAGCCCTCCATACCCGCGATGGCCTCGTCGTACACCGCGCCGGTATCGCCCAAGTGCAGCCGGGCCTTGCCCTTTGAAAGGCAGGGCAGCAGCGGCTCGATCAGATCCACCGCCAGCCGCGCCACATCCGCGCGGGTCTTCAGCGGATTGCTTGCGTAATCAGTCATCGGTTGTTCCTCTCGATCGTAAATTCAATGCGGTGTTCCCTGGCCGCCCGCGTCGTGAAGGCGACGCGCCAGAGGCTGCCGGGGAAGCTCTTGGCCATGCGGGGGCCGGTGACGGGAATCTCCTCCACCGCCACGGACATGTCCGCGCCGGGGACGACGCGGATCGCGCCGGTGCGCACACCGTCCGGCATGATCTCAGGCTGATGGCGCAGCATGAAGGTCTCCGTCACCGCGCGCGGCGCGTCCAGGTCGATCTCGTCCCGCAGCGTCAAAGCTCCTTCCGTGTCCAGTGTGAAGGCGCGCTTCAACGAGACGACGCCCGCCTCCCCGGGATACGCGCCGGCGATATCCAGCGCCATGCCGTCCGCCGTGCAGGTCACGTCCTTTGCCCGGCGGTCCCATCCGGCGGCCTGCTCGTGGTTTTCGATCATCGGCACGTTGTGGTACTTCGAGCGGATGTTCCACAGCGTATAGCGGTCCGTGGAGAAGGTCTTGCGGGTATAGGTCATGTTCCCGGCATCCACGATCTGCGGCTCGCCGTCGGCAAAGAGTATGAAGCTGCCGCAGTCGTTGTGGTTGTGGCTGCCCTCGTTCACGCCGCCCTTGCAGGCCAGCGTCACGCCGCCCCGGTACAGGGTGCGGATCTCAAGGTCGGGAAGCCAGCTCTCCGCTGGAGGTTCGGCCTCGCCCGCATCCTTTGGGGCCGCCCTGAGGGCGCTCATCAGCCGCCACAGCTGGGGCGTATCCTTTATCGCGTCGGTGGGCGCGCCGCGGAAGCGGGCCCCAAAGGTTGTGAGCTCCTTCAGCCCCAGCCGCTTGCCCGCGTATTGCAGTCGCTCGCCGGGCACCTCGGGCCTGGCGTCGCAGTCGCCGAAGTTCACAAACCAGTCCCCGCCCAGCCACATGGACAGCGGGAAGCGGGCCATGCTTTTGAGCTTTTCCACCCGGGTGATTCTCCAGCCGGGCACCTGCTGCTCCAGCAGCTCCAGAAAGTCCAGCACCGCGCCGGTGGCCAGGCTCCAATAGCCCACGCCCTCGTCGCAGCCGCCGTCCTGCGGGATGACGTCCATGTACCGGTCCATCAGCAGGCAGCACTTCTCCAGCACCTCGCAGTAGCGGGGCCGGTCGTCGATCCAGGCGCTGGCGGCCAGCGCCACGTTGGATACGATCCAGGGCGTCCAGTTGCACAGGTCCTTGCGGATGACGCCCATCCACCAGAAGTCGTCCCGGGTCTCGAAGGGGATGAGCACCCGGCGCTCGACCTCGGCGCGCACACGGCGTCGGATCAGGGGCGTCACTTCGTCCAGCTGCCCGGCGAGCAGCTGGCAGGTCAGCGACAGGATCATGGCCGTCTGGGCGGCGAACAGATCCACATAGGGGCGGGCCGGGTCCGGCAGCGGCATCGGTTTGCGCTGCTCCACGCCGTCATGCTCGCCGCCGTTGTGGGCGCTGATCACCCAGCTGGTCTCCTCGCAGATCAGCCAGATGCCGTCCACCACGATGTCCAGGTCCTCCTGCGCCTCGTCCCCGGCGCAGGCGCCCATCAGCGCTGCGATCAACTTTCGACGACGCTGGAAATAAGGCGCTTCCATCACGGAGCGGTTGCCCGTGCGCGCGAATTCCATGTATTGACCCGCGGTCAGCTGGGCATAGGGCTGCTCCCGGTATTCATCGGCCAGATGACAAACGGGCTCCCGGCGCTCCGGGCCCAGGCCCATCCAGTCCCCGAAGAGGCTGGCGGGCGGAAACATGCAGCCGTAGCGCTCGCTCATCAGATCGACGATGGAATAGCGCTGCAAATCCTCGATAAACATGTTGGCTTATCCCTTCAGACCCGTGGTGGCGATGCCCTGGATGAAGTACTTTTGCAGGGCCAGGAACACGACGGACACCGGCAGCAGGCTGCAAACCGACACCGCCATGATCAGATGGTAGTCGCTGGAGTTTTCCTGGATGAAGCGGCGCAGGCCCACCTGCACCGTCTTGTTCACGTCGCGGGTCAGGTAGATCATCGGGCCCATGTAGTCGTTCCAGGTGCCCACGAAGGTGAAGATCACCAGCGTGGCGATGGCGGCCTTGGACAGGGGCAGCATGATCCGCGCCCAGATGCCGTATTCGCTCAGGCCGTCGATGCGCGCGGCCTCGCACAGCTCGGTGGGGATGCCCTGGTAGAACTGGCGCATCAGGAACACGCCAAAGGCGCTGAACGACTGGAGCACCACGATGGCCCACAGCGTGTCATACAGGCCCATGGAGCGCATCAGTATAAACTGGGGCAGCATATAGGTCTGCCACGGCACGGCGATGGTGGCCACGTAGCAGATGAACAGCGTGCTGCGACCCCTGAAGCGCAGCTTGGCAAAGGCGTAGGCCGCGAATGAAGATGTCAGGGTCTGGATGAACGTCACCAGCAGGGCGATCGTCGCCGTGTTCTTGAAATAGGTCAGCAGCGGCACCTTGGTCCAGATCAGGCTGTAGTTCTCCCAGTGGAAGGTCTCCGGGATCCAGCGGATCGGATAGCTGAACACCTCGCGGTCCAGCTTCAGCGACGCCGATAGCATCCACACGAAGGGGATCAGCGTGAACAGCGCCGTGGCAATCAGCACCACATAAAGTATCGCCTTCAAAACCACAGACAGGGGCGAGCGCCGGATGCCCGCATCCTTGTTCAAAGCCAGTTGCGTCATGTTTCTCGCCCTCCTCTCAGTTGTTGGCGTACTTGCCTTCCATGCTGAACTGCGCCAGCGTGAAGATCAGCACGATCACCAGCAGCACCATGGCGATGGCGCTGGCGATGCCGTAGTTGAAGTTGGA
>CAMVBO010000114.1 GCA_947165745.1 uncultured Clostridia bacterium
GCATCGTCGGCGCGATGGCGGAAGCCAACGATCAGAAGCCCGTCATCTGGTTCAACCGTCAGCCCTCCAACTCCACCACCGGTGAGCTGGACATGGACGCCCTGACCTTCAACGGCAAGACCTATTATGTCGGCTTCGACGCCAAGCAGGGCGCTGAGCTGCAGGGTCAGATGATCGTGGATTACCTGCTGGCCCATGGCGAAGGCCTGGACCGCAATGGCGACGGCATCATCGGCTACGTGCTGTGCATCGGCGACGTCGGCCACAATGACTCCATCGCCCGCACCCGTGGCGCCCGCAAGGCCCTGGGCACCGCCATCCCGGATGCCGCTCAGAGCAAGACCGCGATCGAGACGATCGACGATGTCGATTCCACCCCGATCGGCACCAACCTGGACGGCACCGCCGAGCACGTGCAGGACGGCTCCATCGAAATCGATGGCACCACCTACATCGTGCGTGAGCTGGCCTCCCAGGAGATGAAGAACGGCTCCGGCGCGACCTGGGACGCCCCCACCGCCGCCAACGCCATCATCGCCTGGAGCGGCGCCTTCGGCGATCAGATCGACGTGGTCGTCTCCAACAACGACGGCATGGGCATGGCCGCCTTCAACGGCTGGTCCATGGAGAACGGCGTTCCCACCTTCGGCTATGATGCCAACAGCGACGCCGTGGCCGCCATCGCGGACGGCTACTGCGGCACCATCTCCCAGAACGCCGACGTGCAGGCCTATCTGACGCTGCGCACCCTGCGCAACGCGCTGGACGACGCCGACATCATGGTGGGCATCAGCACCCCCGACGCCGCCGGCAACGTTCTGAGCGACGACCTGTACTACTATGACGACGCCACCCGCTGCTTCTACGCCCTGAACGGCGCCGTGACCGCGGACAACTACGAGGCTTTCCTGGATGCCACCGCCGCCAACCCCGCCTTCAGCAACCAGCTGAGCGAGGAGGATGCCGCCACCAAGAAGGTGTGGCTGAGCATCTACAACAGCGCCGACAACTTCCTGAACGCCACCTATGTGCCGCAGCTGAAGAACTACGCGGCGGCCATGAACCTGGATGTGGAGTACGTCCTGGGCGACGGCCAGACCGAAGCCAACCTGATCGACCGTCTGGGCAATCCCGGCGAGTACGACGGCTTCGCCATCAACATGGTCAAGACCGACAACGCGAATTCCTACCTGGCCAAGCTGATGTAATGATCTGAAACCCATTCCGGTTCAGAGGACGGGTCATCAGGTGATCCCTCGCCTGATGGCCCTATCTCTATGACGGGAAGAAGCTGCTATAAAGGCGGGATGACAAAAATGGCAGAACAGCAAGCAAGAAATATTCTGTCGATCCGTGGTATGTGCAAATCCTTCGGACGAAACCGCGTACTGGATCACATCAACATGGATGTCAAGGAAGGCACCATCATGGGGCTGATGGGCGAAAACGGCGCCGGCAAGTCAACGATGATGAAGTGCCTGTTCGGCACCTATCAGAAGGACGAGGGCACGATCCTCCTGGACGGCAGGGAGGTCAACTTCTCCGGCCCCAAGGACGCGCTGGAAAACGGCGTGGCCATGGTGCACCAGGAACTGAACCAGTGCCTGGAGCGCAATGTGCTGGACAACCTGTTCCTGGGCCGCTATCCGCTGACGCCCCTGGGCATGGTGGATGAAGCCCGTATGAAGAACGAAGCGTCGGATCTGTTCCGCAAGCTGAACATGACCGTGAACCTCACCGCGCCCATGAAGACCATGTCGGTCTCCGCGCGCCAGATGGTGGAGATTGCCAAGGCCATCTCCTACAACGCCAAGCTCATCGTGCTGGACGAGCCCACGTCCTCGCTGACAGTGCGCGAGGTGGCCAAGCTTTTCGAAATGATGCGGAACCTGAAGGCCCAGGGCATCTCCATGGTCTACATCTCCCACAAGATGGACGAGATCTTTGAAATCTGCGATGAGATCTCGGTGCTGCGCGACGGCAAGATGGTGCTGACCAAGCGGACGCAGGACACGGACATGAACGAGCTGATCGCCGCGATGGTCGGCCGCGCGCTGGACAACCGCTTCCCGCCCGTGGACAACACCCCCGGCGACGTGGTGCTCTCCGTTCAGCACCTCACCACCAAATTCGCCCCGAACCTGAAGGACATTTCCTTCGACGTGCGCGAGGGTGAGATCTTCGGCCTCTATGGCCTGGTGGGCGCCGGGCGGTCGGAGCTGCTGGAGACCAT
This sequence comes from uncultured Clostridia bacterium, assembly GCA_947165745.1. The sequence goes on from CAMVBO010000114.1 coordinate 2,234, forward strand.
ATTCGGCGTGCGCACCCGCGCGGCCGGGCGCGTTTACTATAACGGCCGGCTGATGAACTTCGCCAGCTCCAAGGACGCCATGGACCACGGCTTCGCCATGATCACGGAGGAGCGCAAGTCCACCGGCCTGTTCCTGGAGGGCGACCTCACCTTCAACACCACCATCACCAACCTGTCCCACTACTACACAGGCATTGCGCTGTCGAAGGACAAGATGGTGAAGGCCACCGCCAACGAAATCAACATCATGCACACCAAGTGCATGGGTCCCTCCGACTCCATCACGGCGCTGTCGGGCGGAAACCAGCAAAAGGTCATATTCGGGAAGTGGCTCGAACGCGACCCCGCCGTCTTCCTGATGGACGAGCCCACGCGAGGCATTGATGTCGGCGCCAAGTATGAAATCTATGAGTTGATCATCAAAATGGCAAAGATGGGCAAGACGATCATCGTCGTCTCCTCGGAAATGCCGGAAATCCTGGGCATCACCAACCGCATCGGCGTCATGTCCAACGGTCGGCTCGCCGGCATCGTCGACACCAGGCAGACCAACCAGGAAGAACTGCTGCGTCTGAGCGCGAAGTATCTGTAATTGGAGGGAACACAATGGCAAATGACAAGAGAATCCTCTCCGTGGAAGAGGAGCAGAGGCTGCTCGCCCCCATTGACGAGCATGTGGGCGCGATTCAGGAAAAGATCAACGCGCTGCGCAAGGACGGCACCGACCGGGTGATCGCCCTGACGAACCACATGGCCATCGTGCGCGAAAACGCCAACTACACCAAGGGCGAAAAGGCCAACATGATCGCCGCCGACCAGAAGGCCGTGGCGGAGGCCAAGGCCGTGGAGGCCGGCAACAAGGGCCAGGTCAAGAACCTGATCGACGAGGCCGTCAAGTATCTGGACGCCAACTATGATTCAGCCTACTACAGCAAGGTGGTCACTTCCTGCGCCGCCCAGAAGGAGGCCGAGCAGGCCCGCTACGCCGAAGAGCTGGCCCAGATGAAGAAGCAGCACGAGGCGGATCTATCAAAGCTGACCAGTGCCGAGGAGATCAAGGACGAAAAATACGTCTTCAAGAACAAGCTGTTCGACGCCAAGCTGAAGCATGATTCCACCCTGCAGGAGATCAAGGACCGGCAGCACGACGCCTTCACCCACCGCTACCACCTGATCGACCTGCTGCGCTTGTCGAAGTTCAGCTTCGCCGAGAAACAGAAGCAGAAGTGGGAAAACTACAAGTACACCTTCAACATCAAGCAGTTCCTGCTGAACAACGGCCTTTACATCGCCATCGTGTTTGTCTTTGTGCTGCTGTGCGTGCTGGCGCCCATCGTGAAGAACACGCAGCTGCTGACGATGAACAACGTGTTGAACATCCTGCAGGCGGCCTCGCCGCGCATGTTCCTGGCGCTGGGCGTCGGCGGTCTGATTCTGCTGGGCGGCACGGACCTGTCCGTGGGCCGCATGGTGGGCACCACGATGGTGCTCTCCACCATGATCATGCACAAGGGCATCAACACCGGCATGCTGTTCGGCAAGGTGTTCGATTTCTCCACCCTGCCGGTGGGCGTGCGCATGATCCTGGCGCTGGTGATCTGCTGCTGCATCACCACGGCGTTCTCGTCGCTGGCCGGCTTCTTCACCGCGCGGTTCAAGATCCACCCGTTCATTTCCACCATGGCCAACATGCTGATGATGTTCGGTTTGATGACCTTCGCCACCAAGGGCGTGTCCTTCGGCGCGATCGAGCTGTCGATTCCCAAGATGATCATCCCGAAGATCGGCGGCCAGTTCCCGTCCATCATCCTGTGGGCGGTCGCGATCATCATCGTGATGTACTTCATCTGGAACAAGACCAAGCTGGGCAAGAATATGTACGCCGTGGGCGGCAACCAGGAGGCCGCCGCCGTGTCGGGCATCTCGGTGTTCAAGGTGACCATCATCACCTTCATCATCGCCGGCATCCTCTACGGCTTCGGCTCCTGGCTGGAGTGCATCCGCATGGTCGGCTCCGGCTCCGCTTCCTATGGCCAGGGCTGGGAGACCGACGCCATCGCGGCCTGCGTCGTGGGCGGCATCTCCTTCAAGGGCGGCATCGGCAAGATCCAGGGCATCGTCGTTGGCGTGCTGATCTTCACAGCGCTCACCTACTCGATGACGATCCTGGGCGTGGACACCAACCTGCAGTTCGTGTTCTCCGGCATCATCATACTGTCCGCCGTGACCATCGACTGCCTGAAGTACGTGCAGAAGAAGTAAGCGGTATAACGACACGGCATTAAGAGGCGCCCCGCCATTCGGCGGGGCGCCTCGCGTTTATCGACCGTTTGCCTCAAGGGCGTTCATCCATTCAACGCCGGCTTGCGAAACGCGCGCCTATGCCTCTTCGTCGGCCCCGGGTTCTTCAGCTTCCGGCTCCCCGGCGGCTTCGATTCCCTGAGCGCGGGATTCGTCGTGCCGCTTGAGGAACAGCCGCTGGATGCTCACCATCACGCACAGGGCAATGAACACCACCAGCAGCAATATCGGCCCCTCCAGCGTCAGCGTCTCGCGGACCAGCTGCACGTTCTCCGCGGCCATCAGCCGCTTGCCCAGCCACATCAGCGCCGCGTACAGCAGCAGCGCGAACAGCACCACGCCCGTGGCCGACGCGCTTTCCCTGATGGCCGTGCGGGAGCGGGCCACGGTGCGCAGGTAGAACATGAAGCCCAGCAGGCACCACAGCGACAGCAGCAGGAACGCGTCCGCGCTCATGGTCTCCAGGGCCGTGAGCTTGGGAATCAGCTGCACGATGCCGAAGGCCACGGAGAGCACCAGGCCCAGGATGCCCGTCACGGCAAACAGCCGCCTGCCGGTCTTGCGCGCCAGCTTCCAGGCGGAGGCGGAGGTATAGCCGAAGCCGATGATCGCGCCCAGGGAGGTGAGCTCCATGAAGCAGGCCAGCGCGCTGCGCCCGAATATGGAAATGACGATGGACACCAGCATGATGAACAGTATGCTGTAGGTCGTGCCCTCGAACTTTTTGGAAAGTATGTTATCCTCCGCCATCGTGGAGAGCACGCGGGTGGTGGCGCGGTAGGCCGCGATCATGCCCGTCAGTATGGCCGCCAGCGCCGCGACGGCCATGATCAGCAGGCCGCCGGTACCCAGTGCCGCCTGGGCGGCGTAGAAGGTGGGTGCCGCGGGAATGCCGTCCAGGTTGGCCAGGTCGGCGATGTAGGCCGGCCAGGAGGCATAGCCGTCCGGCACGGCGCTGATGCTCACGAGCGTCAGCGCGGCGTACACCAGGCCGCTCACCACGATCGCCGCGAGGATGATCCAATGGGACCGGCGCACACTGAAGTCAAAGTGGGCGGTTTCCAGGGAGATGACCTCGAATCCCACAAAGGCCCATGGCGCCAGCATCACGATGGAGAAGATGCCGAAGAACCTGCCGCCGCCCTGGGTGCCGAAGGCGCTTTCCAGGCCGCTCAGATTCAACTTGGGCAGGCAGACCGCCGCAATGACCAAAACGCACACCAGCATGACCACCGCCAGTATGGTCTGCAGCCGCTGCAACAGGGGTTTGGCGTTGATGAACAGCAGGGCGATCACGGCCAGCGCCACGATGGAAGCCCCGACCTCGCCCATGAAGATGTGATTCCCGGCAATCTCGTAGGCATAGTAGCCGATCTGCAATCGCCTGCCGAACACCATGCGGATGACCAGGAACAGCGAAGTGGCGTTCATAAACAGCACCGTGAGATAGGACAGGGAGAGGAACCAGGCGCACAGGAACGCGTGATCCCTGCCGAAGGCCTCCTTCGTGTAGGCATACACGCCGCCGGTGCCCGGCCTGCGCCGCATCAGGAAGAAGAAGTTGGCGCCGATGACCAGCATGATCGCCACGCTGATGGCAATGGCGATCATGGCGTACGCTGCTGATATGATGAAACGTCAGAGCTAATGCAGTTCGTAGATACC
>CAMVBO010000115.1 GCA_947165745.1 uncultured Clostridia bacterium
GGACATCATGCGCCAGTACGGGTGTAGGATCGCCCAGGGCTTTCTGTTCGACAGGCCCATGCCCGTGGAGGATTTCGAGCAGCGGCTGCGTGGAGTTTAGGGTGTGTTTCCAAACCCCCAAACGGGCACTTGGAAACACGCTCCATTATTGCTCAGGTATTACTCCAGCATCTCCGGATGCTCCTTGACCAGCATCTCGGCGATTCTCGCGCTGACAGACGACATCGCCTGGATCGTGTAGATATAGATCTTTTCCGAAACGCTCGGAACCCCGGTGATCCGAACCTGCTTCCACACGTAGTTGCCGTCCATGTCCTTGATGCGAAAGCCCTGCTGGATAAAGCCCTGCACAGACACGCGCGCCTCCAGCGTATCCATGTCAAAGAACCGCAGATAGCGCGCCCGGTCGTCCGGGGCCACTTCCTTTTCCGCGAAGGACCGGATCCCCGCCCTCAGGCCCAGCAGCTGGTGGGCGGTCTGGAAATTGGCCTTTGAAAACAGCCGTATGGACGTGTTTTTCTCCGGAAAGCAAAGGTTCACGTGTTCATAGGACGCATACAGCGTCTGGCTGTACCGGGCGAGCTCCGAGCGCTCCAATCCGCCCAGCTCCTCCTTGAAGGTGCTCAGCGTGGCCACGACCATCGCCCGGTTCAGCCTGGCGGACTTGGCGATGCACTTCGCCCTGAATTTGTAAAAGACATCTCCGGACACATAGTCCACTTCCTGAACGGCGTCCTTCAATACCGCTTCGATGAGCAGGTTTTTCATCGGGTGATAGTTCGCGCTGATCTTGTCGTTGTAGAAGCGCTCCAGCGCCTGGATGGAATCAAAGCCGAGCGATTGTACGCTGGCCAGATAGGCGTCGTTGGCATAGACGTAATCGCCCCTGCCCCAGGTGCAATCGATCAGCGCCAGCGGAATGTCGCTCTGTATCGCCGCGCGGGCCGCCTTCTCCTGCTCAAACGGATTCGCCGTGAGCAAATCAAAATGGCATATCGCGTTCCAGTAGGGCTTCTCGTCGGGGGATTCCACCCTGTGCTCCGACAGGTAGGCGCTCAGCGCCTCCGCTGCCAGCGGCTCGGAATAATAAAAGCCCTGGATCGTGTCGCCCCCGATGGAGCGGACGAATTGCGCCTGCTCCTCGGTTTCCACGCCCTCGATGAGCGTCAGTATCCCCAGGCTCTTGGCCGTCTTGACGATGGAGGCCACCAGCTGGCGGGATTCCGGCGAAGCGTCCCGCATGAACACCATGTCGATTTTCAGCAGATTGAAGCGGTAATCCTGGAGCATGCCCAGTGACGAATAGCCGCTGCCAAAGTCGTCGACCCAGACGGAATAGCCCTCGCTCTGCAGCGCCCTGAACACCTCCATAAAGCGTTCCCGCTCGTCCAACAGGACGCTCTCCGTCACTTCGATCTTGATCGCCTCATGGGGCACCCGATGCGCGTCCAGGACGCCGTTGACCGCCTCGCAGAAGCCGGGCTTTGTGAAGTCCAGCCTTGAAAAGTTCACGGAGAAGGAATGCAGCTCCATGCCGCTGTCCCGCAAACGCGCGTACATCGCGCAGGCCTGCTCCAGCATGGCCATGTCCAGCCGATAGATCAGATCATGCCTTTCCAGCACCGGAATAAAATCCGCCGGCGACAGCAGGCCGTAGGTCGGATCCTCCCACCGCGCAAGGGCCTCGGCGCAGCACACATAGCCCGTCATCGTCCGGATGATGGGCTGGAAGAAGGCCTTGATGCGGGCCGTTTCGACGGCTTCCTCAAAATGCTCCAGTATGTATTGCTCGCTGACGCGCATGGTTCATCATCCCCCACCAGCTGTGCCGTGAGCCGGGCTCACGCAGGCACGCGGCTCCCGTCCAGAAACTCCATAAAGTCCTCTACGGCCATCGGCCTGGCAAAATAGTAGCCTTGGAACATGCCGCAGCCCATGTCCCGAAGGTTCGCAAACTGTTCCGCCGTCTCCACGCCCTCGGTAATCTGCGCAAGCTTCAGGTTGTTGGTCATCTGCATGATGCTGCTCAGGATCGTCCTCGCCCGCACATCGTCCTGCGTCTTCCTCAGGAAGGCCATATCGATCTTCACGACATCCACCGGCATATCCTTTAGCATATTGAGCGACGAGTAGCCGCTGCCGAAATCGTCCATTTCGACGATGAATCCAGCTTCCCGCAGCGCCTTCAAAATCTCGATGCGTTTGGCTTCGTCCGTCATCATCACGGTTTCCGTGATCTCCACGCGCAGCCGGGAGGGCTCGACGGCGTACTCCTGTACCAGCCCGGTCAGCTCCTCGGCCACGTCCATGAAATAGAAGTCCTTCGGGGACACGTTGATCGACAGGAACAGGCCGTTGTCCTTCCACCCGGAGAGGATCTCGCAGGCGCAGCGCCATATGTGCCTGTCCACCTGGGCGATCATGCCGTTCTTCTCCAGCGTGGGAATGAAGCGATAAGGCGCGAGGAAGCCTTCTGCGGGATGAATCCAGCGCGCCAGCGCCTCCGCGCCGACCACACGCCCGCGATCATCCACAATCGCCTGCAAATAGGGCCTCACCTGACCCGTTCGGATGGCCTCCGGCAGCTCACTGGCAATCCTCTGGTCCCAGATGGCGCTGTCTCGCATGGCGTCGTCATAGACGGCAAGGAAAACATTATACTCGTCCTTGATGCTCTCCAGCGCCATGTTGGCCCGATCGAACATGCCGGATATGTCCATGTCCCTTTCGACGACCTCATACACGCCCTGGTGGATGATGAGGCGATACTCCGTCTCGCCCCGCCGCACGGTGAACTGGCTCAGGGTGGCGACGGCGATCTCCGGGTTAAAGCTCTCCTTCGGAATGCACATGCCGAAGGTGTCGCCGGACAGTCGGCCATACAGATAGTCGGGCCCCATATCCCTGCGCAGGGAATCCGCCACGCATTTCAGGGCATAGTCGCCAAATTCCCGCCCGAAGACATCGTTGATCATCTTGAAATCGTTGATGTCCAGGAAGCAGATCATATAGACCTTGTCCGGATTGGCGTCGATGGTTTCCCGGATGCAGGTATACAGGTGTTCCCGGGAGTAAAGGCCCGTCAGAGAATCGTGGGTCGCGTCATATCGATCCTTTTCCGCCGCCAGATGCCGCTCGGTTTCATCGACGATGCTCAGAAAAGCGCCCGCCGTCCTGCCCCTTGAATCCTGGATACTGTGCTTTTCAAGCTGGTAATACTTCCTTACGCTCCCATCCATGATCGCCTCATGCCGCACCCATTCCTCGCCGGAGATATCCCCGAATATGCCCGCGAGCAGCTCGGCGCTCGGTTCATAGTTGTCCCTGTCAATGTGGAAGGTTTCACGCCCCGCCCGGTTCACCCACACGCAGCGTCCGCCCGCGTCAAAGAAGAACACCCCCTGGAGCATCTGCGAGGCCACGTTGGCCAGCATCCTGTCCAGCAGCCGCACGGGCTTGTAGTGAACCGCGAAGTAGTAAACCAGCAGGCCAAAGCAGGCAAACCCGATCATGGAGCGGTCAATGGGCGACCGGGAGAAGATATAGAAGGTCTCCCAGATTCCGACCACGACCATGGAAAGAAATATGACGGCGTATCGCTCCAGATACAGCCTGGGTGCCGTGATCATTTTCCAGAAGAAAATTCCCACAATGGCCAGGAAGATTCCATAACACACGATCCTGTGGAAGGTCTGACCCGCGTAGGGGATCAGCCTGTAGTAGGCGGCTCCAGCGACCTGAATCGCCTCGATATCAAAGGCATGATGGAAAATGGGATTGCACAGAAGCTGCGCCGCGTCCGCGATCAACAGAGCGTAGGCAAGCGTCTTCATCCCCCTTGGCGGTCGGGGCATGTGGCAGTATCTGAAGGTGAAGCCCATCATCATGAACATGACCAGATTCATGCCCAGGAAGTAGATGAAATAGCCCAGTACGGACAGCGTCCGGTCACTGGACAGTATGATGATGAGATTGCCGGTAACAGGCATGACAAGCGCGCCAATCAGCTTCGCGACCGACGGTGCCATGGATCTTTTCGATTTTCGGCTCAGGCCGGCGCAAACCGCCAGAGCGACGACCAGCAGCGCGATGACCGTGCCCATACCGTATCTCATCCGCATACCTCTATTTCTCCGTCGTAGGTTCCCCTTTGCAGACGCGGTTCTTACCGGATTTCTTGGCGACGTACAGGGCCACGTCCGCGCGCAGAACCAGCGGGTCTGCCTCCTCGCCCGGCTGGGCCTGGGCTACGCCAAAGCTGGCGGTCTCGCTGCCGCAGAGCTCGAAGCGCAGCTTTGCGATCCTCGCGCGCAGGGCTTCCGCGAAGCCTGCCGCCTCGTTCAGCGTCATACCCGGCAGCATCAGCATGAACTCCTCACCGCCCCAGCGCCCGCCGACGGCCCCGTTCTCCAGCTCCTCCAGCGCCGACTTGATTAGGCCGGAGACGGCGATCAGCACCTGGTCGCCCTCGTTGTGACCGAAGGTATCGTTGATCTTCTTGAAATCGTCCAGGTCGATCATCACCAGGCTGGTGGCGTCCGCGCCGACGGGGGCCTTGCGGTTGGCCTGGATGCGCTCAGTGATCCGCCGCTGTATCTCCCCACGGTTGTAAAGCTTGGTCAGTTGGTCCGTGATGGCCATGACGGACAGCCGCCCGTTGGCCTCGATGACCTCGGCGGTGGCCGTATTGATGAAGTTCACCAGCCGGCTGACCATGGACATGCTGGATTCGTTCTGCTTGACCTCTTCCCGGACGACCGGGATCTCCCTCTCGGCGGGGCCGCCCTCCCGCATCGCGGCCACGACCAGCGAAAGGTTGTGGTGGTCCATGTCGCCCTGCCAGCGGATCAGCTCCCCGGCGGTGCAGAAGCCGTAGGTCGGGGCCAGCTTGTGCAGGGGCCGCGTCTCGCGGCTGCCCTCCGTGCCGCCCCAGAAGCTCTTCCTGCCGAAGCAGTCGAACACCGAGATGACCTCCGGCGCGAAGGCGCGCACCTGCTCGGCGCACAGCGACACGTTCTCCATGATCGTATCCGGGTCGCCGTAGGTCAGGTGAACGACGCTGCCCTCGGGGATATCCGTGCTCATGTCGATGGAGCCGTCCTCCCGGCAAGCCAGGGCGTGGCGCAGCAGGATGCGGTTCTTGTGGCTCACCGCGAAGGGGAACTCCAGCGCGTTATAGAAGATGTGCTCGTCGTTGGGGATGCGCAGATAGTGCTGGTAGATCTGATAGGCCGGAGCGCCGTCCAGCTCGTACAGCACCTTCCCCTCCGCCCGCGTTACCTTCAGCGCGGAGCCCAGCGGCCGCCAGCCGATGACATAGGAATTCATCACGTGCAAATCCCCGCCGCCCATCATCGCAAGCACGATGCCGTGGGTATTGAACGCCTCGCCCTTTTCAAACACATAGGCCGAAAACACATTGTCGCCGAAGGCGCCGCCGCCCCAGATGGGGATGTCCTCCGGGATCTCCTCCTGCAGGGTGGCGCAGACCTCTCGGATGGGGATGGTATCGATGGTCATGATGACCTCGATGGCCTTCACCCCGGCGAAATCCGCCTTCATCGCCCGCAGCGCCGCCCGCAGGGAAGCCGCGTCCCGGTTCTCGATGGAGAACAGGCGGGTGCGCACAAAGCTGTCGGCGCACTCGAACATCGTGCAGGTGACGACCAGCTTCTCCGTCGTGATGTTTCCCTCAAAGAGATTGCCCGACGCGGAAGCGCCGACGCAGGCGGCGTCCGGAAGCCCCAACTCCACGATCTGTCGGGCACTCTCAACCTCCGCGTCGTCCGCGCCGTCGGAAAAGATGTGCACCAGCGCCTGTCCGCAGACATGCGCCTGACGCCATGCCTGCCATTCCGCTACGGCTTCGCAAAAGGATGCCCTGTCCCGATACACCGTCTGAAACTGCTTCATTTGATCTCAACCCCCACAGGATGGTCGTGGCACATATATTACCTGATCTTTTCTGTTATTTTATCATTTATGTAACGATTGTGCAACCCCATTTGCGCAGTAATTTGCTTGATTTTTAAACAAAAGGGCTTTGAAGCGCAATTTGGCTTCCAATGGAGGGGACTTTCATGACGAGTTTTTATGAGCTGGTCTCGTCCGGTTTGGTAATATCGCAAAAATCCGTGTGAACACGCTCATTTTACTGTGGTATTATGGTTTCATCAGGGTATGATTAAC
>CAMVBO010000116.1 GCA_947165745.1 uncultured Clostridia bacterium
GCCAAAGTAGCTGCGGCACATGTGCTCGATGGTGAAGTTGATCTGGGGCACCACCGAAGACATCATAATGCCCGTGATCTGGCTGCGGTCGATGCCGCTGTGCCGCATCAGATTCATCATGGTCATGCCGTACTCATCCGACGTGCGGTTGCGGTTGGTGGAGATGCGCCAGTATTGGCGCATCTCCATGCCGTCAAACAGCGCGGTTTTCATATTGGTGTTGCCGATGTCAAGCGTCAGAATCATGGAACCCCTCCAGTATTACCGGGCCTCGCGAATGAAGCCCGCCTTGTACAGCGCCGCGCCGATCGCGCCGGTCAGCACCGTGGAAACCGCCATCTCCACCAGACCGTTCACGCCCACCGCGGCGACGATGTAGGCAAAGAACGCCCGGCCGGCCATGCCCTTGACCATCGTGGGCATGCCGGAAAAGAACCACACCAGTGTGGACATGAACAGCAGCGTGTTTAAAAAAGCCGCCAGGAAGCCGGTGATGGAGCAGCCCACGTAGACGTTGATCCGCTTGCGCAGCGCGCGGAAGATGAAGCCCAGCAGCAGGCCGTCCAGCAGGCGGGAGCCAAAGCGATGGATGAACATCAGCACCGGGCTGGCGCCCTCCTGCATCAGCGCGATGCCCAGGCCGCTGGAACCCATGATGCCGAAGCACTGCAAAAAGCTGATGAGGCCGAACGCGCCGCCGATGATCGCGCCGCCCTTGGGGCCGATGGCGATGGCCGCGATGGCCACGGGAATCATGTTGAAGGTGATGGAGAGGCCCGCCGGCATGGGAATGTTCCACAGCCCCAGTATGATCTCCAGAGCAAGGAGCATGGCGAGAATGGTGAAGTCGCGGCTGGTGAGGCCAAAGGCGATCTTCTTCGCGGCGCGGGCAGAGTTGACGTTGGAATTGTTGTTCATCTTTCTTACCTCCGTTCGAGTTCTCATTGGATACCCTACAGAATGTTGACAGGGGTTCCCGGTTCGGTTCTCATTCGGATACCGACGGAGACATTATAGCATATTTGCGGCAGACAACAAACCACATAATGTTAAAAAGAATTTACTTATGCTGCTTGTAAACGGGCACAAATCATACTATAATGGGCGTTGTCAAGGCGACCAGGCGAACCTCCAAACTGCCCATAGGTCGCCCTGCACCGGCAAGGAGGTCTGATTATGATAACCCGCAGCGAAGAACAATCCCACAGCATCCGCGAATTCATGCGCGGCGGCGCGAAGTATGTGGAGCAGACCCTGCTCTCCTCCAAACTGCCCGAGCGCGTGCGTATATTCAACCTGCTCACGCTGATTCCCGGCGCGTCCATCGGCTATCACGTTCACGAGGAAGAGACGGAGCTGTTTTACATCATCGAGGGCAACGGGCGCGTGCGCGACGACGACGATTACTTCGACGTTTCCGCCGGAGACTGCATGGCCACGTTCAGTGGCCACGGCCACGCCGTGGAGAATACCGGCGACACCAATCTGGTGATACTGGCGTGTATCATGAAGGAGTGATCCGCGGATAGCGGTCAGTTAAAAGCATGGATTCAAAACATAGAACGGGGCGGCTCCGATTGGAGCCGCCCCTTCGTTTTGTATCCATCAGTTGTTCACCACGGGGTTGCCGTTTTCGTCCAGGGTGAAGCTGCCGCCCATGGTGCTCAACCCGCTGGGCGCGGCGCTGTCAAAGTCCTCCAGCTCGTCTTCGTCCTCGTCGTACCGCATGGGGATCGAATCGGTGGGCGTGCCCACGCCGTACAGGCCGTCGCCGCGCAGCGGCATCTCGGCATAGACAATGCCGTCCACATCCACGAAGGCCGCGGGATCGGCGATCATCTGGTCCGGATCGTCGATCTTCTCCATGAAGGAGATGTACAGCGCGGTGGCGTCCGGGTTCTCCGTGGCGGCGTCCTCGCCAAAGTCCTCCTGGTCGTCCAGCAGCTGCAGGCGCAGCACCAGATCCACCGGCCAGCCGCCCTCCGGCAGGCGCTCGGTGTCGGGAAGCGCCATGGTCTCCTCGTCCTCGCTGTCCAGCTTGTCGCTGACCTCGTTTTCGGTCACGGCGCGCACGCTGACGCGGTAGGTGGGCGTCATCCGGTCGTACATCGCCAGCGCATTCCGCTCGCGGTTCGTCAGCTTCGTCACCTCGGCCTGCTCCACGCAGATGTCATAGGCCGCCACCTGCATCGCGGCGGGCGCCAGCTCCATCTGCAGCTCTTCCACGGTGCCATCCGTGACTTCGCCGGCGTTCTCCGGGTCTTCGATCTCGCCCTCATGGACGCTGATGACCCGGGCTTCCGGCTCGTCCAGTTCGATCTCCGCCGCCAGGGAGGCCAGCGGGATGGTCAGGTCGGCGTTCTCCACCTCGAAGATGACGTCGGTGTAGCCCAGGCTGGTCAGCGTGTCCACCAGCGGCATGGACAGCCGCAGGTGCAGCTCGTCGAAGCGCTCGCGTTCAGAGTCCTCCAGCATCAGGGTCTCGCCCGTCTCCTCGTCCACCATCGGGTCGGCGATGATGGTCAGCTGGCGCGTGGGCAGGGTCTCCACCTCGGGATCGACGGTCTCTTCCTCGCCTTCGGGAGCATCGCCTTCCTGCTCGGAAGCGCTGTCATACAGCACGAAGGGAGAGGGTTTGCCTTCGCCGTCAAACAATATGGTGCCGTATTCCTGATCGCCCAGGATCAGTATGCCCTCGTCGGCCTCGTACGTCTCATCCTCGCCCTCGTCGTCGTAATCCTCCGTGGACTCATACTCGCCGCTGCCGAAGCCGCTGTAGCTGTAGCCGCCGGAGCTGCCGGTGCCGGTGCTTATGCCGGAGGCGATGTTCAGGATGCGGAACTCGCTGGCGCGGGTGCCGGTATAGTTGCCCAGGCCGGTGATCTTCACGGAAGCCGTACCGGGCTGCACGTTGTTGGTGAACTCCACCTTGAAGTCCACGCCCTCCTTGAGCGTGTACTTGCCGTCGCGCAGGGTGATGGCCGGCTTCACCTCCTGGCCGGTGTAGCGCTGGTTGCCAATGGTATACAGGCCCACGCTGGTGGTCAGGCTCTTGTAGTCCTTGTTGATGTCCTTGGCCTTGATGGTGAGGTTGCCCTCAATATAGTTGATCTCATAGTTGCTGCCGGCGTCGATGGTGCCCAGCGAGACGCGGTAGGTGCCCACATCCTCGCCGGTGGTGCGGGCCATCTTGCCGGTGATCTTGTCGGCAGGGACCGTCTCATTGCCGTTGTTGTCCTTGATCGCTCCCAACAGGCCCGTCACCGTGGCATAGGAAGGATCCTTTTCGCCGTAGACCTTGGACAGGTTATCCTTCACCTTGATGGTCAGCTTCTTCGGGGTGATCTCCGCGGGCAGGGTGATGCTGTCCAGCTGATACCGGGCGGCGTCCTCCCCCTCCAGCTTGAAGGTGACCTTGAGCTTGTAGCTGCCCACGTTATAGGCGCTGTACTTCGCGATCGTGAAGCTCTTGATCTTCACGGCGGAGTGTTCCTCGTCGATGCCGGATTCGATCTTGAAATCGGACAGCTTGGGCGCGGTGTCAAAAATGTACTTGCCGTCGCTGTTCTTGACGTTGGTCGTCTTGTCGTAAACCTTGGTCAGCTTCGCGCCGTGATACTTCACGGTCAGCTTGTTTACCGTGACCACGCTCGGATCCTCCGCGCCGCAGAGGGTGCACTTGCCGTTGGAGAACTCGTGGTCGCCGTTGGCGCGAATGTTGTCGCCGGTGACGCCCGTCAGCGTGCCGCCGCAGGAATTCACGGTGCCGTTGTTGGTGAAGGTGCCGCTGTTGGTCACGGTGCCGTTGTTGGTCAGCGTGCCGTTGTTGGTCAAGGTAGCGCCGGAATCGACGGTGATAGCGTGGTCCTTGTCCACCTTGAAATCGCTCAGGGTGAGGCTGCCGGAGTTATCCTTCGCCTTGTCCTTGGTGACGACGATGTCGGTGAACGCCATGGGCAGCCGCGCGTCGCGCACTTCCTTGTCGTCTTCCTTGTCGTTGTGCTTGATGGTGGTACTGGGATCCAGCGTGGTGTTCCCGGTGCAGCTCAGCTTCAGGGTGGTCAGTTTGTCGCACTTGTCGATGATGTTCATCGGCAGATTCTGGCCCTCCAGGGGGCGCAGCGTATCCGGCAGCGTCAGGCTGGTCAGCTCCGTGCAGTTCGAGAAGGCGTTGTCGCCAATGGTCTTCACCGTGGCCGGGACTTCCATGCTGGTCAGCGTCTTGTTGCCCTTGAAGGCGTCCGCGTCGATGCCGACGACCTTGATGGTGTTGTTCTCAAAGTTGTCCGGCACGATCAGGGCCTTTTCGCTGCCCTTGTAGCCGGTGATGACGGCCTCGGTCTTTTCCTCGTTGAGCCTGTAGGTAAAGTTCCCGTCGTCCTTGACCAGACTTTCGGATATCTTATAGGTAGCTTTGTAGGTCACATCCGCGGTGACCGCTTCCAGGCCCTTGGTCTCGTCGGCGGCGTTCACCCACTTGTCAAAGACCCAGGCGTTGTCCTTGTCGTCCTGGTGCACCGCCGTCTTGGGCGTGCTGGGCAGGACGATCTGGTCAGCCGCCGTGCCCTCCAGCTCGGTGCCCTCCTGCAGCAGGAACCCGTCGTCGTTGACGAATTTGACCGTGAACTGGGGAATATTCGCGTATTCCACCGGCCCGGTTTCCTCGGCGTTGCAATTCTTGCACTTGAATTTCGCCACGCCGGCCTGTTCCGGAGTGGGTGCGGTTATCACCTGTTCAATTTCCCACACATGGTTGCCGGTCGCATTGATGGGGGCTCCCTCTTGAATGGTCTGCTTGCAGATCGTGCAAACCTGGTCGCCCGTGTAGCCGGCTTCGCCGCAGGTCGCATCCTTCTGATTGACCAGCTCGAGGTTGTGCTTGGTCGGGTCAGGATCGATGTCCTCCGTGCGCGTTTCGCCGCACCCGTCCCGGGTGCATGTAAAGGTCTTCACGCCATTGTGGGTGCAGTCGGGCTCCGTGGTCACCTCGCCGTCGTTCCACACGTGTTCCAGCGCCGTGCCCTCGGTTTTGGACTCGCGGCTCAGCTCTGCATTGCACTCCGTGCAGTAGACCACCTCATCATAGCTCAGCGGCATCTCGCAGGTCGCGGGAACCTCATTCTCGCGCACCGCCGAGCCGGGCGTGTGGGCCAGCTTGTCGATGGTTTTGGGCGTGCTGCTCATCTTTTCGTGGCACTCGGTGCAATAAATCACCTCGTCATAGCTGCCCTCCGCCTTGCAGGTCGCGGGAACTTCGTTCTCGCGCACGGGCTCGCCGGCCGTATGGGTATGCCCCTCCCCGTCCGCCAGCACGCTCACGCCGCCGAATATCGACAGGCACAGCGCCAGCATCAGTACCAGCGCGGTAAGGCGGTTTTTCCGGTTACGCTTGATTCTTTCGTTCATATGTTTACAGCCTCCTGTTCGATGGCATAGTACACCCATTTCAACTTTGTTTTTATTCTACGCGCCGGGCGGGATTCCTGCCGTTTTTCAGGTGAATTGCGCAAAAACCCGATTATTGCCCGAAACCCGCCACAATTCCGGCGGTTTTCCCCGCCGTGGGGAGAAATTTTCAAATCCCGGGGAAATATGGCCCTTTGCCTCTTGATTTTTTGGGTGTTTCACGATAATATAGACGTAACGGAATGTGGATTTGTTCCATTATTCTAAAACGTTTTAGAAACCCATCAAAAAGAGGAGGCACACCCATGGAGTACGGCCATTTCGATGACCTGGCGCGGGAATATGTCATCACCCGCCCCGACACCCCCTCGCCCTGGATCAACTATCTGGGCAGCGAGACCTTCTTCACCCTGATGAGCAACACCAGCGGCGGCTACAGCTTCTACAAGGACGCGCGCATGCTGCGCATCACCCGCTATCGCTACAACAACGTGCCCACCGACGCCGGCGGACAGTATTTCTACATCAATGACGGCGGCAGCCTGTGGACCCCCGGCTGGATGCCCGTGAAGGCGAAGCTGGACAGCTATGAGTGCCGCCACGGCCTGGGCTACACCCGCATCACCGGCGTCAAGGACGGCCTGAAGGCCGAGCAGCTCTCCTTCGTGCCCCGGGGCGTGGACGCCCTGGTGACCCGCGTGCAGCTGACCAACGAGAGCGCCGCGGCCAAGGACGTGAGCCTGTACAGCTTCGTGGAGTTCTGCCTGTGGAACGCCCAGGACG
>CAMVBO010000117.1 GCA_947165745.1 uncultured Clostridia bacterium
CGGACAAGTGGTCTGATCCTGACGGATGAGGATGGAAAAACAGGCATCACTCTCTGTCTTGCCCTCGCCGGTGCGCATCTCCGCGATGCGGCCCTGGTGCAGCACCACGCCGCCGATCAGCTGCACATCGAACGCCCGCTGGTTCAGCACGCGCACGCCCGCCTCGCGCACCAGCGCGTAGGTCTCGGGCAGCAGGGCGTCCAGGTCCTCGCCGCTCTGCGCCCGCTGCTTGAGCGCGTCGATCCTTCCGCGCATCTCATCGTCCGTCAGCTTCTTCACGTCCGGCTCCAGCGCGTTGATCTGGTCCACGATCCTGCGGACCTTTTTGATCTCGCCCTCGTTCGAGGGCTTGAGGATATTCTTCAGAAAATCAAACATTTGCCTGCCTCCGGGATGGATTGAAAGTCGCCCCGCCGGCCGCACCGGCCGGCATGGTGGGGCATAATATAGCCTATCTTATATTATACCACAGAAAATGGCAGTTTGACAACATGGGAACGTTAATAACGCGCTCTCCCGAAGGCGGCGCTCCCATCGGGGCAGTGCGGCCAAATCCCCGCGGACAGGCGCGTCCTTCCCGACACGGTTTTATAAGCCGTATAACGAACATTTAATTCGGCGGACACGCCCTGTTAATCACGCTGTGGGATAATAATCCGGCAACAATCCGGTTTCACCGCAACTGATGTTATATTTCAATTGTCCAAGGGAGAAGTAAATGGTCCAAATCAAGAAGCTGCTCATGTACGCGGGCCTGGACAAGCAGTCCTTCGACACGCTGGCGGAAGACGTGCAGGCGGACAACGCGAAGAACCTGGCCACTTATTCGCTGGTGGCGGTGCTGGTGTTCGCGGTGCTGGTGATTGCCAACGCGCTGGTGGGCGATCTGACCAGCATCAACCAGACGCACTACCTGCTGATGCTGGGGGCCAACCTGATCCTGTGGCTGTGCACGCGCTTTCTGGTGCCCAAGCACCCCGCACTGACGCTGCCCCTGCTCTACACCTTCATGGCGCTGCTGTACGCGTTCTCGCTGGCGATCACGGCCATTCACCCCACGCTGCCCGCGGTGACCACCATCGTGCTGATGTTCGCGACGCCCATTATGGTGTGCGACCGGCCCATTCGCCTGGTGGCGATGACCGTGGCGGCGGTCGCGGCGCTGGCCGTGGTATCCTTCACCTGCAAGCCCGAATCGGTGGCCTGGGACGACCTGTGGAACGGGGTGTCCTTCGCGCTGGTCGCCATGGTGGTGGAGACGCTGCAACAGCGCACGAAATTCCGCGTGCTGGCTCAGGCGCGGAAGATCCGGATGCTGAGCGAGACGGACCTGCTGACCGGCGTGAAAAACCGCAACCACTATGAAAACCGGCAGGGCACTTATGCCACGTCCTGCCGCGAGAACCTGGTCTGTGTCTATGTGGACGTGAACGGCCTGCACGAACTGAACAACACCAAGGTCCACAAGGCCGGCGACGCGATGCTGCAGGCGGTGGCCTCCGGGCTTACTGAAGTCTTCGGCGCGGACAACACCTATCGCATCGGCGGCGACGAATTCGTCTGTTTCCGCATGGACGCGCCGGAGTATGCGGTGCGCGGCGAAGTGAATCACATCAGCGCCCAGCTGGCCAGCCAGGGCTATGCCATTTCCGCGGGCATTTCCAGCCGGGTGAAATCCGAAATGGATCTCAACGCGCTGACCTCCGCCGCCGAAAACGCCATGTATCAGGCCAAGCGGGAATACTATGCCCAAGCGGGCAGAGACCGCCGGAGGCGGTAAGCAGCCAGGCAGCGGTTGAAAAGCGCTATCCGCAGCCTGTGGCCGACACGCATATGAAACAAACAGCCTTCCCCACCCGGGAAGGCTGTTTTTCACGCGACACAACGCCCCTGTTTCGCTGGCTTCTTCGCCTAAGGTATCTGCTCGAAATCCCCCAGTCCGCGGAAAAGCCGGGTCAGGGTGAAGCGCAGCTTCTCCCGACGGCCCATGACCCCCTGGAAGCCCACGTAGGCGCGCAGGCCGTTTTCGATGTCGTCCCTTGTGATGGGCTTTTTGCCGTAGCTGCTGCCGGTCACGGCGCGGACAAAGTCGGCGTACTCGGGGTTCTTGAACTGGCGGGACACCCGCTCGGCGAAGGCCTCCGGGGGCTCGCCGTTGACGGGCGTCTGGCCCATGTGGGAAAGCAGCGTCAGGTTCGCGCGGTAAACGATCATTCCGGCCTGTCGGGCCGTCTTGGCCTCCCCGGCCAGCTTCGCGGGATTGGCCCTGCTCAGCCGCACGCGCACCCACTGCGACGCCAGCGCGGCCAGCAGGATCAGCAGCAGGATGCCAGCCAGCCACCACACCCAGTGGTGGTCGTCTTTTCCAGCGCCGCCCGGCTCGCTCGCCGGGTCGGGCAGGTCGGTGTCCTCCGCGCCGCTGTCCTCCGGCTCCGGGCCGAACGTCGGCTCCGGGCCGAACGTCGGCTCCGGGCTGGGCGTCGGTTCATCATCCTGGCTGCCGGAATCGGGCTCCGGGCTGGGCGTCTGCTCCGTGCCGAACGTCGGCTCCGGGCTGGGCGTCGGCTCACCGCCGTCATAGTCGCCCTCGGCGGGAGCCGCGTCTTCCTCGCCGTTCTGGCCGTCGCCGCCGGTCGGTTGGTCGCCCTCTGGCGTGCCCGCGCGGCCCGTGGCCCCGCCGGTGGCGTCAAAGGGCACCCAGCCCACGCCCCGGAAGTACACCTCGGCCCAGGCATGGGCGTTTTCGCCGGTGAGCACCTCCTGACCCGGGCGGGCCAGGAAGCCCTCCACATAGCGGGTAGGCAGGCCGGCGATGCGCCCCATCACCGCCATGGCCGTGGCATAGTAGCTGCAATAGCCCTCCTTGCTGTCCAGCAGGAACCAGGACACGAAGTCGCGGTCTTGGGGCGGGTACTCGGTGTTCAGGGTATAGCGCGTCTCCCGGCGCAAATATTCCATGATGGCCATGGCCCGGTCGTAGGGGTTGTCCAAATCGCCGGTCAGCCGCATGGTCAGGCTGTACACGCCGCCCTCGATGCCCTCCGGCAGCTGGCTGTGGTGGCTGACAGCCTCCTGCCAGCGGTCGTCATTGGCGGTTTCGCCCTTCACCACGGCTTCGCGCAGGGCGTCCCCCGGCAGCACCTGCAGTGCCCGCAGCTGATAGCTGTCCCCGGGCTGCACCTTGCGGGTCAGGAACATCTCTCCGGCGGTGTTGTAGTACACGGCGGTAGACAGATCCATATTGAAGCGCTCCAGACGCCCCGGCACGAACAGCGTACTGGTGCCCTCGGAGAGCATCTCCACGCTCACGTCCGTGGTCAGCAGCGCGCCTTTATCGCCGGAAAAGCCGGGATTGAACACCCGGTCCCGGATGGAGGCGCGGGTCGGATCGTAGTACAGATAGCGGTTCTTCGGCGCGGCGTCCACCCAGGAATAGCCGGTGTAGGCGGTGCGGATCGCGCCGCGCAGCAGCACCTGGGCGTCGGTCTGGACCCGCATGACCGGGTCGGTGTGGGGGTCGGCGGGGCCGCCCAGCATCGACACGACGCTATCCCCCACCTCTCCGGCGTGGTCATAGCCCTCCTGGCCGATGGTAAAGGCGATGCGCTCCTCGGTGAAGTTGAAATACTGCTCGAACACCGCCCGCACCCGCTCGGCCGCCCGCTCCAGCGGGGGCCAGGTCACGCGGTTTCCCGGCAAAAACGCCAGCGCCAGCGCCACGGCCAGCGCCGCGGGAATCAGCGCCCGCAAGGCCGACGCGTCCCGCTGCACGCCCCCGGTGAGGGCGAAGGCCGCCGCCGCCGCGATCAGCCCGGGCGCGGCGGCCGCCAGCGAGGCCTGTTCGCTCATGGCGTGGCAGGCCACCAGTATCGCCAGCAGCACCATGATGGCCATGGGCACGAATTCCCGCCGGTTCAGCATGGCGAAATACAGCGCCCCCATGACGAACGCGCCCATGGTCAACAGCGTGCGACCGCCCAGGGCGATTTGCTCGGCCTCCGCCTCCCGGCCCGCCCAGGACGCGAACAGCGCCTTCAGCGCGCCGAGGCCCGCCATGTGACCGGCGGCAAAGACCGCCGCGATGGCGATGAACAGCCCCGCAGCCAGCGCCGCGCCGCCGCCGGACAGTGCGCCCAGCACGCCCAGCGCCGCCGCCAGCAGCCCCGCGAAGTAAAGCCCCGCGCCAGAGACCGCCAGCCCCATGGCCGAGGCCAGCACGCAAGCGGCGCTGCCGGCAAACAGTATCGCCAGCACCGCCGCCACGATCGAGCGGGTTATGCGCATTTTTTTACTCAATTTGTTGGTCATATCCAGTCTATATCAACGACATCCCGTCCTGTTGGAATGTTGCGCGTCAATCATCGCACAGATCCTTCGACCGCGCCTTGATGCGCAGGCCTTCGCTCCGGATGACAGACGACGCGATACGCTGTCATACTGAGCGAAGCGAAGAATCTGTACCCCCGGCTTTCGCGGCACGCAGCGATCTGTGAACCGCCGCTTGCCGGCCACCGGCCACTCATTCGTCATAGTCATCGTCAAACGCCGCTTCGGCGGCCCTCTGCCGGTCCTCCTCGGCCTGGGCGCCGCCCCAGGGGTCGAGACGCTCGGCCTTCACGCCGCCCATCTTCACCCGTTCGATCAGCGCCATGGACTCGTCGCGGTCATCGTCGGAGACCCAGATCAGCTTCGTGGCCACGCCGCTGCGCTGCATGCGCATGGCCATGTCCGCGATGCGGGTGGTCAGCCGCGCCGTGACCAGCACGGCCCCGCCGGTGCGCTGGAACCGGGCCAGCATCAGCGTCAAGACCTGCTCATAGCCATAGGGGCTGTCGAACTTCACCCACAGCATGGCGTCGGCGAAGGCGGCGATGTCGGAGGGAAACTGGCCGGCGATCTCGCTGGGCCGCGCGCCCACCAGGGGCATGCGCACGGGATATCCGGCGCGCAGCTGGGCCTGGGCGGCGGAGAGGGCGGCCTCGCAGACGCAGTCCTCCAGCGTCAGCTGTTGGTCCCGCAGGGCGGTCAGCTCCGCCAGGTCCGGGATGATCAGCGTGTCCGGGCGGGCGCTCTCCTCATAGGTGCGCACCAGCAGCTCCCGCTTGCGCAGCGACAGCTTCCAATGGATCTTCTTCAGCTCGTCGCCCTCCTGCCAGGTTCTGACATCCGAAGGCGAGGCGTTGTCCTCGGCGGCGCGGCTGCGAAATTCCGGGCCCTGGTCGATGGCGGTCAGCTCCAGCGGCGCCACCTCCGAAACCCTGGGCAGCACCTCCAGCTTCACCAGCCGCGCGTCCGGGTTGCGGCTCAGGCGCACCAGGCCGAACACGTCCTCCACAGAGATGCGCGTCACGCCCGCCTCATACACGCCCCGGTGGGGACAGGCGATCACCTGGCGAAAGGTGCGCCGGGAGAAGGGCGGGCAGGAGACGTTCACCTCCTGCGTCGGCGCGTAGGCCGAGGGCACGTTCAGGTGTACGCGGATGGACGCCACCGGCAAAAGGCAGCCGTGGCGCACGGTGAACACCGCCATCATGCGCTCGCCCCGCTTCACCCGGGTGCGCACGCCCTTGATGTCGAATTTGAGCGTGTACAGCGTCCAAACCACCGCGACAGCCCCCAGCGCCAGCATCATCGAAAGCCCCAGGGCGATCAGGTAGTAAAGCCGCGTGCCCGTGCTCAAGCCCGTCACCAGCGTCGCCGCCATCACCAGGCCGAAGCCCACGCGGCGAGAATTCAATGCATACATTCCTTGTTTCCTTGTTTGATGAATCGTTATGGGCATTCAGAGTCGGTCTCCAGGCCTCCCTGCCACAGCGGGGAGGCGCCTGCGCAAGCAGGCGGCGGGGCGCCCTATCGGCTACTGTCCCTTGACCTTCACCGGCACCTGCACGCTGCCCATGACGTTCGTCAGGATCTTCTGGGCGGTCATGTTGCGCATGCGGGCCTCGGGGGACAGCACCAGCCTGTGGGCCAGCACCGGCTCGGCCATCTTTTGCACATCCTCGGGGCGCACGTAGTCCCGCCCGTCCAGCAGGGCCGCGGCCTGGGCCGCCCGCAGCAGCGATATGGCTCCTCGGGTGGACACGCCCAGCTGCAGCGCGCCGCTCTTGCGGGTGGCGGCGGCGATGG
>CAMVBO010000118.1 GCA_947165745.1 uncultured Clostridia bacterium
GGCCCTCGTTCTGGGCGACGAAGTTCTTGGCGGGCTCGTTGTCGATGACCACGCAATCCTCCTTGCCGGCCAGCAGCGCGGCCACGGCGGCGCCGCCGGACTTGTAGGCGTCCGCCGTGCCCAGGCCCTCGTCCTCATAATCCCAAGTGCAGTACAGCGCGCCGGTGGTGCCCTGCTGCACGCCGATCTTCACGGTGCCCTTGTCGGCGATGATGTCCTCGATGCTCTCGTAGGCGGAATCCGCAGGCACGATGATCACCTGGATGCCGGTGGCGTAGCTGTCGGTGAACTGCACGATCTCCTTGCGCTCGTCGGTCACGGTCATGCCGGCGGCGGCGAAGTCATACTTGTGATCCTTGACGCCGGGGATGCAGGCGTCGAAGTCGATGTCCTCGATCTTCAGGTCGTAGCCGATCTTCGCGCACACGGCCGCGGCGATCTCGGCGTCGATGCCGATGACCACGTCGGGGTCGTCGCCGTAGAACTCATAGGGCGGGAACTGGGCGTTGGTGCACATGGTCAGGGTGCCGTTCTCCGCCAGGGCGGCGAAGGCGGACAGGATCATCATGGCGGCAATCAGCATTGCGATGAGCTTCTTCATTTTATGTACCTCCAATATTTTGCGGAGCTGTCTCCGTTGAAGTTGGCCTGATTATACAACCATATGCGTTAAAATGCAAGCCGTATTCATAAAAATTAACCTGATATGCGCAATTATTGCATAAAAATACCGCTTAGCGGCATTTTTATGCACTCCGATCATTCGTCGTACTCGAAGCTCAGGCACTCCCCCTTGAGCCGCGCCTCGATGTCGTCGATGACGATGCGATAGTATTCCGTGTAGTCGGCGTAGTCGTACACCCGGTTCACCTCGCCGCCGATGGACTTCAGCAGCGCGCACACCGGGTCGGACTTGGCCTGCCGGTCCTGATAGGCGATCAGCCGCCCCACCCGGGCGTTCTCCCGGGCCTTGCGCTCGGCGGCCCACCACAGGTCGAACTCGGAGAAGTCGTAGCCGAAGCCCACGGTGTACACGTCGCCCAGTATGAACCAGTCCGTCCAGCTTCGGGGCGTCACCAGACGGCGGGCGTTCACCGCGTCCTGGAAGGCGTTTTTCAGCTGGCGGTTGTACTTCTGCAGCCGGGAAATCGTCTTGGCGTAGCTGTAGTAGCTGAGGATCATGGAGTCCGGGCGGCCCAGGTCGCCATGGATGTGCCACACCGGCAGCGGCGGCAGGCCCTTCCTGTCCATGATATAGCAGAAGTGCAGGTTGTCCTTGCGATAGACCGAGCCGTCCATGCAGGCCAGCGTGCGGCGGCGATCCTCCTTGCCGAAGTGGTCCTGCCCCAGCAGCACGCCCTCCGCCTCGTAGGTGTAATTGGTGGTCAGCACGCAGTCCCAGGGCAGGCGCAGCAGCCGCTTCAGGGTGTCGGTGACGCAGGCCTCGATGGGCTCAAACTCCGCCGCCGCCCGCAGCCGGGCTCCCTCCACGTCCACGCCGCAGAGGGCCTCCACCCGCATGGCCAGCGGGATGTCCCGCAGCACCTGGTCGGGAATTTCGTCGTTCACTGCAATGCGCTGCAAGAGCGCCTCCCAGCTCACGCCGCCCCGAAGCCGCAGGATGCCGTTGCCCAGCAGCAGCACCCGGGGAAAGCGTTGGGCCGCCAGGTTGATGTCATAGCGCGGCAGGATCTTGATCCGTCCCCCGCCCGCGTATTGGCTGTGATCGTCCATGGGAATACTTCCTTATAGATGTGATACCTGTATTATAACACGTTTTTCCGCCGTGCGCACATTCATTTGTGCAAAGAAACGACCGGTTTTTGGATATATAACTGGAAGCCCACATGCGCCGGACGAGCGCGAAACGCGCCACGGATTCGGAGCAGGAACGATTCATGGCTTCCTGAGCGCCCCGTCCGCCGGCGCAATATAAAGCGCGGGGACGGCATGAACGCCGTCCCCGCGTATGGAACCCCTGCATATGGATTATTTCGTGCGGATGTCGGCCAGCTTGGAAACCTTCACGAAGGCATACAGGCCCTTTTTGCCGGTGGTCTGCACCAGCGCCCAGTTGCCGGAGATGGCGCACACCTTCACGGAGTAGTTCTTCCGCACCTTGTAGGATTTGGCGGAGGTGCTGGCCTGCTGATAGATCTTGGTGCCCTTCACAATGGTGGCCAGATAGTCGCTGGGAATGTCGGTATGCACGAGATCGGAGGCATCCACATACACCACCTTGCCGTTCACATAGATTTCGGCGCTGTCGTGATAGGAATTCACCAGCACGGAAGTGCCCGCGGAAACGGTGCCCACATAGTGGGTCATCGCGGCGTCGGCATAGCATTTGGTGGCGGTGGCGGTCAGGTCGCCGGTATAGGCCAGTGCGGAGCCGCAGAAAAGGGTCAGCAACAGGGCCATCGACAGGATGGCGACAAACGTCTTTTTCATATGTAGGTTCCTCCCATGAGCGATTTGCTGGGGTGATTATATCACCGGAATTTTACACCAGGCAATAAATTGCCGCATTTTAAATAGTATTTATACATTTTCGATACATTTCACATTTTTATCAATAACAAAGTCTAATTTATGTCGTTTTGGGCTGCAAGCCGACCAAATTGTGACAAAAATACGCCTTCAAAAGCCCTGAAAAATGGGTCTGGCGCAGCGCCAGACCCAAGTCGGTTATTTCATATTGTAACAATCCCTTGAGTGTGTTTCTAAAATGAGACATGTGCAGTTTCGAGTGGATTGGGCTGCATTTCAAGGCGGTTTTCCGCAGGCTTAGTGGCGCTAAGTCAAGGGAAACCAACGCAGAAATGCAGTTCAAGGCGCCGAAAATGCATCTTGGGGAATTTAGAAACACGCTCTTGTGCTTATTGGTATTATTCCGTCACGATGGCGATGCCGCTGCTGGCGCCGATGCGGGTGGCCCCCGCCTCGATCATCGCCAGGGCCTCCGCCCGGTTGTGGATGCCGCCGGCGGCCTTCACGCCCATGTCCGCTCCCACCGTCTCGCGCATCAGCTTCACGTCGCGCACCGTCGCGCCGGCCTTGGAAAAGCCGGTGGAGGTCTTGACGAAGTCGGCCTTTGCCCGCACGGCAGCCTGGCATGCCTTGACCTTCTCCTCGTCGGTGAGCAGGCAGGTCTCGATGATGACCTTCAGCGCGGCCTCGCCGCAGGCGGCCTTGACGGCAGCGATATCCTCCTCCACCTTGGCCCAGTCGCCATCCTTGGCGGCGCCGATGTCGATGACCATGTCCACCTCCCGCGCGCCGTTGCGCACGGCCACGGCCGTCTCGGCGGCCTTGCTCTCGGTGGGAATCGCGCCCAGGGGGAACCCCACCACGCAGCAGGGCGTCACGTCGCTGCCCTCCAGCAGCTTCGCCGCCAGGGCGATGCGCCCGGGGTTCACGCACACGGAGGCAAAGTGGTAAGCCTTCGCCTCGTCGCACAGCTTTTCGATCTGCGCGGCGGTGGCGTCGGGCTTGAGCAGGGTGTGGTCGATGTATTTGGCCAGTTCTATCGCGTTCATGGCAATCACTCCGTTCATATTAATGGATCTGGTTCAATTATACCGCCGCCGTCAGGTTTGTCAACCGTCTGCCCGACTGCGGTCGGTTGTTTCATATCTGATACCCGGTGCGCCCGGGGTGGGACATCCTTTCTTAACGGCGCCGAATTTTGTTACAAATTTTGGGTTAAAACTGCATACTGCCCAATGTATATACAGTGCATGCACCACGCAGAAATCCACACTATCCACATGGTTATCCACAGAAATTGGGGGTAAAAGCCCCCTGTTGACGGGATTTTGCGGGTTTTTGCACAATTTCAGGGGCGATGCATAAAAATTTTCCACAGACCTCGGTCTGTTTTTGTCCAGTTTCCTTCCAGATTCGGGCCGCTTTGTGACTTTTCTGGCCCCTGAGCTTCCAATTTCCGTCATAATTCCAGGGTGAAAATCCCGTCAAATCGGATTGAGCCGGGTTTATCCCCGGATCACAGCCCCTAAAATATGTCAATTTTATTGCAAATTATTGCAATTCTATTGAATCGGTGCTTTGTTGCGTATGCGTTAGAGTGTGTTTCTAAAGTCCGGGATGTGCAGTTTCGAGCGTATCAGGCTGCATTTCAAGGCGATTTTCCGAAGGCTTACTGGTTGCAAGTCGAGGAAAAGCAACACAGAAATGCAGCCTTAGACGCCGAAAATGCATGTTCAGGATTTTAGAAACACACTCTAGGCGGGCGTCTTCGCGTTACTTCCTTCCCCCCGCCACGGCGCAGATCGTGTTGATCAGCACGGCGGTGAGCACGCAATACATAAATCCCGGCGCGGAAAACCCCTTCACCAGATAATCGCAGGCGTAGATCAGGCCCACGTCGATCACCATGCCGAACAGCCCCAGGGTCAGGCAGCCCAGCGGTGCGGACAGCAGCCGCAGCACGGGCCGCAGCACCAGATGGGCCACACCCAGCAGCGCCCCCGTCACCAGCGCGGGCTTCAAAGTCTCCAGCGTCAATTCGCCCTCATACGCGCCAAACATGATCGCCACGGTGGGCACCGCCAGCGTGCAGCAGAGGAACACGATCGTCCAGCGCCCGCCCCGCCTGTTTCTCACGCTTCTGTATCCTCCATGTACGCTTGAATCTCGCCTGTGAATTTCAACCACGCTCCTTCCATCGGCGGCATGGACGCGAACCGCATCTTCTCATGCCGGGTGGGATGCTCCAACGCCAGCGACGCCGCCCAGAGGGCGATCTGCTGCCCGGGCCTGCCGCCGCCATAGCGGGCGTCCCCCCACAGCGGAAAGCCCGCGTGGGCGTGCTGCACCCGGATTTGATGGGCCCGGCCGGTGTGCAGGGCCACCTCCGTGAGCGTCAGCCCGTCCCGGACCGCGATCGGCCGGCTGTCCAGCCGCGCCAGCTTCGCCCCGGGCGCGCCCTCCGGCACCACGCGCACCATGCCGGTGGCGCCGTCCTTGACGAGATAATCCTCAAGCGTCCTCGGCCCCGTCAATTCCCCCTGCAGCACCGCCAGATAGCGCTTGTCCTGGGCGTGGGCCGCGAAGTCCGCCGACAGCCGGGCGGCCGCCTTGGACGTGCGGGCAAAGACCATCGCCCCGCCCACGGGCCGGTCCAGCCGGTGCACCAGGCCCAGATACACATTCCCCGGCTTTTGATATTTATTGCCAATATAGCGCTTCAATATGCTCAGCAGGTCGTCGTCGCCGGAGCGATCCGCCTGCACGGGCAGGTTCGGCGGCTTTACCACCGCCAGCAGGTGGTTGTCCTCGTAGAGCACCTCCACGTCAAACCGCCCCGCGCGAATTGTGTCGATCATGGTATCCACCCCTCCGCCCTTGATTGTACCACTTTGGCCCGCAGGAAGCAAATCTCCCATTGCAAAGCGGGGCAAAATGTATTACAATAATACTGGATATTTGTGAAGGGAATGAAGCAACCTGTGATACGCCTGATTGCCACGGACCTGGACGACACGCTGCTGAACGAGAAAAACGCGCTGAGCGAGCGCACGATGGCCGCGCTCCGGGCCGCCATGGCCACGGGCTGCGGGGTGACGCTGTCCAGCGGCAGGATGGTGGAGGCCATGCTGCCCTTTGCCCGGAAGATCGGCGTGAACGCGCCGATGCTGCTGTACAACGGGGCCATGCTCTACGACCACAACACCGACGAGACCCTCTACGCCACCCGCGTGCCCCATGACGTCGCCCTGGGCGTCACCCGCATCATCGAGGCGGCGGGCAGCTATGTGCAGGTGTATCCCGGCAAGGGCTACTACTGCCAGGAGCTGCTGGAGCGCACGATGGCCTACGCCAGGCAGATCAACGTGCCCGCCACGCCCACCCACATGCCCATGTCCCGCTGGCTGGAGGAGCACCCCGGCGACGTGCAGAAGCTGCTGGTAATCGACACCAGCGCCGAAAACGCCGACGCGCTGCAAAGGCGTCTGCGGGAAGCTTACCCCCACGGCGCGTCCTTTTTGAAGTCGAAGCCCCACTACATCGAGATCATGCCCGAGGGCGTGAACAAGGGGGCCTCGATGGCGAAGCTGGCGG
>CAMVBO010000119.1 GCA_947165745.1 uncultured Clostridia bacterium
TGCAGCCCAATCCACTCGAAACTGCACATTCCTCATTTTAGAAACACACTCTAGGAATTGTGGAGTGTCTCCCGGTGGATTTCAGTCAATGAAATCCGTCAGGATTTCCACAACCCTTCCTCATTTCCAATTCCTCATTCATAATGATCGGATCCATGACAAGTATTGGCATTTGGAGGTATCGACATGATGAAGGATAAAAAGGTGCTCGTATTCGGCATGGCCCGCAGCGGCATCGCGGTGGCGAAGCTGCTGATGGACAAGGGGGCCAGGGTTTACATATGCGACGCCAAGGCCGAGGCGGACTTCGACGGCGCGCTGGACGAGCTGAAGGCCGCCGGCGCCACGTTCTGCCTGGGCGAGCAGCACCCGGAACAGCTGGTGGAGGGCATGGACGCCCTGGTCATCAGCCCCGGCATCCCCGTGGAGCATCCCGCCGTGGTCCGTGCCAAGGCGCTGGGCGTGGAGGTGATGGGCGAGATCGAGTACGCCTACCGCGAGTCCACCGGCCTGCTGCTGGCCATCACCGGCACCAACGGCAAGACCACCACCACCACGCTGCTGGGCGAGATCTTCAAAAACGCCGGGCGGCGCACCTTCGTGGTGGGCAACATCGGCACGCCTTATTCCGGCGCGGCGGGGGAGACCCGGCCTGGCGACGTGACGGTCTGCGAAATCTCCTCCTTTATGATGGAGACCTCCTCCAAATTCCACCCCGCTGTGGCCGCCGTGCTGAACATCTCCGAGGATCACCTGAATCGTCACGGCACCATGGAGAAGTACATTGCCCTCAAGGAGCGCATCTTTGAAAACTGCGTGGGGGACGACTGGGTGGTGCTGAACTGGGACGACCCGGTGACGAAGGACATGGCAAACCGCGTCAAGTGCCGGGTGGCCTGGTTCTCCTCCCGCAACGAGGTGCCCTTCGGCGCGTTCGTAAAGGACGGCATGATCGTCTATGGTAGCGCCAGGGAGTATAAGAGCGTCTGCCCCGCGGACGAGGTGTACATTCCCGGCGAGCACAACCTGAAAAACGCCCTGGCCGCCACGGCCATGGCCATGGCCGTGGGCATCCCCGCGCCGGTGATCCGCCATACGCTCAAGACCTTCAAGGGCGTGGAACACCGCATCGAGTTTGTCCGGGAGCTGGATGGCGTGCGCTTCATCAACGACTCCAAGGGCACCAACGTGGATTCCACCATCCAGGCCGTGCGGGCCATGGACCGGCCCACGGTGCTGATCCTGGGCGGTTATGACAAGCACACGGATTTCACCCCTCTGTGCGAGGAGATACTGAAGTGCCCCATCTCGCGGATCGTGCTGATCGGCGCGACGGCCAAGCAGCTGGAGGACACGCTGGAAAAGGTGGGCTACCACGCCTGGACCCACGCGGGCTATGAGTTCAAGAGGGCCGTCGACATGGCCTTCGAGCAGGCCAACGCCGGCGGGAACGTGTTGCTGTCGCCGAGCTGCGCGTCGTTCGATATGTTCAAGGACTACGAGGCCCGGGGGCGCATCTTCAAGGACATCGTGAACGCCCTGGAGAGCAAAAAGGCTTGATGCTTCGGCCCGCTCGCGGGGCCAATGAGACGCGGCGCGCTGCCGCGCAGAGAAATACGGGCCGCGGCTGGTTTCGCGGTGTGGACAGGGGACTTGCGATCACATTCGCGCTGCTGATGCTGGTGGGCCTGGCGACGCTCTACGCCGCCAGTTACTACAACGCCCAGGACAACGGCGGCGCGCTTTCAGAGGTGACCAGCCAGCTGCTGGGCATCGCCGTGGGCGCGGCCGCCATGCTGGTGATCCTGGGGATGGACTACCGGATGCTGGCAAGGCCCTGGCTGTGCGGCGGGCTGCTGGCGTTAAGCTTCATCATGCTGGCGCTGGTGGCGATCCCGGGCATCGGGAAGATGCTGAACGGCTCGCGGCGCTGGCTGCGGCTGGGGCCGGTCAGCTTCCAGCCGTCGGAGCTGGCAAAGTACTCCATGATCGTCTACCTGGCGCGGGCGTTGAGCCAGCGGAACCGGGACGTGACCCGGTTTTTCGCGGGGCTCGTGCCGCTGTTCATCCTGCCGGGGGCGATGTTCCTGCTGATCCTGATGCAGCCGAACCTGTCCACGGCGGGCAGCATATTGATCGTCACCGCCGTGATGGCGATGATCGCCGGCGCGCGCTGGCGGCACATGGGGCTGGTCGGCGCGGCGGGCGCGGCGCTGGGCACGTTCTACGCCTTGAGCGAGGGCTATCGCCGGGCAAGATTGATGTCCTTCCGCCATCCCTTTGACTTTATGACCAACGAGGGCTATCAGCTGTCCCAGTCGCTGCTGGCCTTCGGCTCCGGCGGATTGTTCGGCATGGGCATCGGCCAGGGCCGACAGAAATTCGCCTTCCTGCCCTACCCGGAGTCTGATTTCATATTCGCCGTGGTGGGGGAGGATCTGGGCTGGGTGGGATGCGTGGCGGTGCTTGCGCTGTTTATGGCGTTTCTGTACTTTGGGCTGCGGGTGGCCATGCGCTGCGAGGATCGTTTCGGAAGCCTGCTGGCCGGAGGCGTCACCTGCATGATCGGCGTGCAGTGCGTGCTGAACGTGGCCGTGGTCATCGGCATGATGCCCACCACAGGGCTGCCGCTGCCCTTTTTCAGCGCCGGCGGGACGAGCATATCCATCATCATGGCCGCAGTGGCGGTGGTGATGAATGTATCGAAGGAGAATCGCTCGGCGGCCTGATTGCCGATTGGTACAGAAATCATTGGAGGCGCACCATGGCGAAACGGAAGAAGAAAAATCGCACGAATCTCGCCCCCTGGGTGGCGGCCTTCGCGGTGCTGGCGGTGGCGCTGCTGCTGCTGGCGCACATGGTGTTTGTGGTGCGGGAAGTGCAGGTCGTCGGCGCGGGCGAGGTTCCTGAAGCCGACGTGCGCCGCCTGTCAGGGATTCGCCTGGGATCGCGCATCAACGCGGTGGACGCAGAACGGGTGCGACTGGATGTGGAGAGCGACGGCCGCGTGGCCTTTGTAGACCTGCGCAAGCGGCTGCCGCACACGGTGGTGCTGGAGGTGCGGCCACGCACGAAGGACGTGGTCATCCTGCTGGGCGGCAAGGTCCTGACGCTGGATTCCGATGGCTACGTGGTGTCGGTGGACGACATGCCGGACTCCGGCGCGGTGTATGTCACGGGGCTAAGGGCTTCCTATTACGCGCTGGGCCGCCAGCTGGACACCGCCGACGGGCGCGTCGCCGCCATGAAGGCGGTGGTGGAGGCGCTGAAGCGCCGCGGGGCCACGGCCTATGTCTCGGAGCTGAACGTGGCCGACACGGCGGACCTGAAGCTGATCACCCGCACGGGCATTTCGGTGAGCCTGGGTAAGCCGGACAACATGGAAAACAAGATCACCTGGATGGCGGGCGCGCTCGCCGATCTGGAGGCCAGGGGGGAGACCGCCGGCCAGCTGGACGTCTCCAGCGGCACCAAGGCGGACTTCGCGCCGCCCGCCGCCGACGATAAAGAGGAAAAACAGCCACAGCCCGAGGCCACGGCGCTGCCCGAAGGCCAGATCTACTCCATCGACGGCGTGGTTTATGTGGACGGCCAGCCGGTGGACGCGCAGCCCTCGCCGCAGCCCGCCAGTTAAGAGCAGGTGGAGATCGTGTGACTTAACCTTGCCGTAAATTTGAAACTATTTTGAAAATCGCGGAAAAAGGCGAAAATCGGCGGTTTCCAATTTGCATCAAAGGGAAAATCCATGTATAATACGTATAAGTTGGATAATCGGTACAAGTGGATGAATATCCATCAGGGAACATAGGAATAGGGTGGGTCGACTAAGGATATGAAAACGCAAATTGCTGCCATTGAATTTGGAACCTCCAAAATCGTCACGGTGATTGCGCAGAGCGGCGGCATGGACCGCCTGGACATCATCGGGTCGGGCACGGTGCCCTACGACGGCTATTCCGACGGCGATTGGAACACGCCGGGCCAGATGATTCAGCGCGTGCGCGATTCCATCGCGGCGGCAGAGCTGGAGGCCAATTCCAAGATTAAGGAGATCTATGTCGGCGTTCCGGGCGAGTATATCCATGTGCGCGCCTGCGAAACCGAGGTGGAGCTGCCGGATGGCACGGTGGACGAAGCGGCGATCAATGCCGTGCAGGACGCCGCCGCCGAGAAGCTGAACATCGCCCAGGAGGGCGGCTTGGTGATGCACCGCACGCCCAGCTGGTTCATCGTGGACGACGGCAAAAAGACCATGACCCCCGGCGGACGCGGACAGCGCCTGCGGGCCATGACCACCTTCATCATCGCCGACCCCCAGTTCATCGAGGACGTGTCCGAGATGATCGGCCGCCAGAACATCACCATACTGGGCTTCCTCTCCTGCACGCTGGGCGAGAGCCTGCTGGTGCTGTCGCTGGACGACCGCGACCGCGCCGCGGTGCTGATCGACGTGGGCTATCTGAACACCGAGATCAGCGTGGTGGAGGGCGACGCCATCATCTATCACGCCATACTGCCTCGGGGTGGCGGCCACATCACAGCCGACCTGGCCACCCAGCTGCGCATACCGATGCGCGCGGCGGAGCAGATTAAGCGCGGCTATGTTTTCAACCCGGACGAGTTCGACGCCAATTCTTTCTCTGAAGTCTATGACGAGCGGGGACGGCGCATGACCTTCCCCCGGGACCAGGTCGGCAAGATCGTGGAGGACAGCTTCGGCGAGATTGCCGGGATGATCGACATGACCCTGCGCAACGACGTGGAGCCCCTGCTGGGCAAGAAGTCCCAGGTGTTCCTCACCGGCGGCGGCATCGCCCTGATGCGCGGCGCGCGGTAAGCCCCCTCGGCCACGATCAACCGGCCCGAGAAGGTCGCCGCCGCGAAGTCCGCCAAGCTGAACAGCCCCGTGTTTTCCGCGTCGCTGGGCCTGGCGGATCTGGTGTTTGATTCCATCGAGCGCCAGGGCGGCGAGGACGAAAACCTGGGCAGCCGGCTGAAGAGCCTTTTCGGGCGCAACTGAACAAAAGCAACCGATTTACACATATACGGACAAATACATTGACGAGGGGGATGCCTTGTGCTGGAATTTGAAATGGATAACAAGAACAACGAAGTCGAGGAGCAAGACACCAATTTCGCGGCGATAAAGGTTATCGGCGTGGGCGGCGCCGGCACCAACGCGGTGAACCGCATGGTGGATTCCGGCCTGCGCGGCGTGGATTTCATCGCCGTGAATACCGATAAGCAGGCGCTGGCCCTGTCCAAGGCGCCCATCCAGGTGCAGATCGGCGAAAAGCTGACCAAGGGCCTGGGCGCCGGCGCGAACCCCGAGGTGGGCGAAAAGGCCGCCGAGGAGAGCCGCGAGGAGATCGCCAGCAAGATCAAGGGCTCCGACCTGGTGTTCGTCACATGCGGCATGGGCGGCGGTACCGGCACCGGCGCGGCTCCCATTATAGCCGAGACGGCCCGCGAAATGGGCATCCTGACCATCGGCGTGGTCTCCAAGCCCTTCCTGTTTGAGGGACGCCAGCGCATGAAGAACGCCGAATCCGGCATCGAGAAGCTCAAGGCCAATGTGGACACCCTCGTGGTGGTTCCCAACGACAGGCTGCTGAGCGTGGTGACCAAGGGCACCACGATGACCGACGCCTTCAAGATCGCGGACGACACGCTGCGCCAGGGCATCCAGGGCATTTCCGACCTGATCGCCGTGCCCAGCCTGATCAACCTGGACTTTGCGGATGTGCGCACCGTGATGCAGTCCCGCGGCCTGGCCCACATGGGCATTGGCATTGGCAAGGGCGAGAGCCGCATGGTGGACGCCGCCAAGCAGGCCATCTCCAGCCCGATGCTGGAGACCAGCATCGACGGCGCGCGCGCGGTGCTGATCAACATCACCGGCGGCCCGGACACCTCCATCATTGACATCAACGAGGCGGCGCAGCTGATCACCGCCGCGGCCGACCCCGAGGCCAACATCATCTTCGGCGCCGGCATCGACGAGACCATGAGCGACGAGGTGAAGATCACCGTGATCGCCACCGGCTT
>CAMVBO010000120.1 GCA_947165745.1 uncultured Clostridia bacterium
GCAGCCCAATCCACTCGAAACTGCACATGTCTCATTTTAGAAACACACTCTAGGGCGGTTCGCGCACAAACAATAAATGTATTATAGCAAATCGGAGCCGCTTCGATCATTATAAAAGGATTAAATAATCCGGCGGTAACGACGTCAAAAAAATATTAGCGCGAATCGACCTTGCTCAAGGGTGTCATCGCGCTAAGGGGGGAAGAAGAAGGTTGGGTGTCCTCTTTCATCGGCAACCTTGCCAACATGAATATTATAGAATTACTATATGAATAAAGTATGAACAGCCAGTAAAGTTAGATTGTCAAAATAAGAAAATAACTATGTTCCTATCGTGTTGATGGATATTTTAACCCGATTTTTCGTTTCAATCCATCATCGCCGCGATCTCCGCGTCGCTCAAACTGGGCTGCAGGGCCCGGTTGATGCCGCTGGCGATGATCCCGGCCGCGTCCTGGATGATGCTGTCAATCTCTCTGGGCGTGACGATCATGTCGCCCAACTCGCCCTGAAGCATCGTGCGTTCCATATCCTCCAACGCGGCCTCGTGGTCCTCATGGTCGCCGGACTGGGCGTTCAGCCAGGCAAAGGCGTCCCTGGCCAGTGTGGCCGCGTAGATCACCGTGGGCATGCCCACGGAAATCACCGGCGTGCCGACGCTCTGTTCCGTCAGCGCCTTTCGGTGATTGCCCACACCCGCGCCGGGCTGGATGCCGGTGTCCGTCAGCTGAATGGCGCTGCCAATGCGCCGTGAATCCCGGGCAGCCAGGCTGTCCACGCACAGGATCGCCCGGGGCTGCACCTTCTTCACCAGCGCTTCCACCAGCTCCATGCTTTCGATGCCGGTAACGCCAAGAACGCCGGGAGCGATGGCGCAGACGCTTTCCATATCATTTCCTTTTAATGGGCCGTTCAGCAAATGACGGGTGACCAGCGTCCGGTCCACCACGCCGGGGCCCAGGGAGTCGGGGGTGATCGCCCGGTTGCCCAGCCCCACCACCAACACAGGTCCCGCGCCATCCGGCTCCGGCAGCACCCGGGCGATCTCCTCGCCCAGCAGCGACGCCATGGCCAGCCGCGCGTCGGGGTCGCGCTCCTTGAGCAGGTCGGATTCCAGCGTCAGATAGGTCCCCTTTGGCTTTCCCAGCTGTCGCGCTGCCTCATTGTCGGTCACAATCACCTCCGTTACCCGGATGCCGTCCGTCTCCCAATGGCTCACGCTGACCCCTGGCAGGGGACCGCCTTCGGTGTTCTCAAAGGCCTCCATGGCCAAATCTGTGCGCGTTTCGATCATAAATACCCCTCGTTTCACCGAATTTGCAGATTAGTTTACCCAAGTTTTTCATCAAAATGTATTTAGCGGGTTGCATTTTGGGTTGAAAGGTGTTATAATAGCTGTTGCGAATTTGCGTAGGGAGGTGAAAGAATTTGCCAAATATCAAGTCTGCCATCAAGCGCGTGAAGGTGACCGAAAAGAAGAACCTGCGCAACCGGATGATCAAGTCTGCGATGAAGACCCAGATCAAGAAGTTTGAAACCGCCGTTTCCGCGAACGAGGCCGATGTCAAGCTGCTCAGCGCGACTCAGGGCGCGGTTGACAAGGCTGCCGCAAAGGGCGTTATCCATAAGAACGCTGCGAACCGCAAGAAGGCTCGCCTGGCGAAGCGCCTTGCCAAGGCCGAGGCGTAAGGTCACTCAATGCAATTGATTGTCGATGTCTTCGCGTGGAAGTCGTCGGCGCGCGACGGTCGCCTATGGCGGCCCGTTTGCCTACCATGAAAAGGGGAACGTTGTTGAGGCGTTCCCCTTTTCATCGATTGTATCCTTTGAGGTGTACGCAAATGGATGATCTGTTTACCGCCGCATCCCGTTCAATGGCGCCGCTGGCGGACCGCATGCGCCCCAGGACGCTGGATGAATTCGTGGGCCAGACCCACATCGTCGGCCCCGGGCGGCTGCTGCGGCGCGCCATAGAGGCCGACCGCCTGACCAGTTCCATCTTCTGGGGTCCGCCCGGCTGCGGCAAGACCACGCTGGCCTCCATCATCGCTGAAACCACGCGGGCGGCCTTCGTAAAGCTGAACGCCGTTACCAGCGGCGTGGCTGACGTGCGCGAGGTGTTGAAGGGGGCCCGGGAGCGGATGGACCTGTACGGCCAGAGCACTTATCTGCTGCTGGATGAGTGCCACCGCTGGTCGAAGGCCCAGTCGGACTCCATACTGCCGGCCATCGAACAGGGCGTGGTCCGCTTCATCGGCTCCACCACGGAAAACCCCATGATCGCCATGACGCCCGCCATCGTCAGTCGCTGCCGGCTGTTTCACGTCGAGTCCCTCTCCGGCGCGGACGTGCGCAGGGCACTGATGGCGGCGCTCTCCGATCGGCAGCGGGGCTACGGCGGGCAGGACGTGCGCGTGGACGAGGACGCCCTCAATCACATCGTCCAGGTGGCGAACGGGGACGCCAGAAGCGCCCTGAATGCCTTGGAGCTGGCGGTGCTGACCACGCCCATGGCGGCGGACGGCGCCATCCATGTGACGCTTGAGGTGGCGGAGGAGAGCATCCAGAGCCGCGTCACCCAGATGGACGAATCGCTGTTCTACGACATGCTCAGCGCCTTCTGCAAGTCCCTGCGGGGCTCGGACAGCGACGCGGCCCTGGCCTGGTTCGCCCGAATGAACCGCGCCGGGGTGGATCCGAGGATCATCGTCCGACGGGTGGTCGCCCATGCCAGCGAGGACGTGGGCATGGCCAACCCCATGGCGATGCTGCAGGCTGTAGCCGCCATGGACGCGCTGGAGCACATCGGCATGCCCGAGGCGAAACTGCCCATTGCCCAGGCGATCATCGCCGTGTGCGAAAGCCCCAAATCAAATTCCGTTTCCAGCGCCGTGGAGGCCGCCATGGCCGACGCCGAGCGTGGCGATTACCAGGCCGTGCCGGTCCACCTGCGCGACACGCACTACAAGGGCGCGGCCCAGCTGGGTCATGGCGCGGGTTACAAGTATCCTCATGACTTCCCGGGCCACTTTGTCCGGCAGCAGTACGCGCCGCTGGAGGCGAGAGACATGCCTTACTATGTGCCATCGGAACAGGGCTTTGAACGGGACATCCGCCTGCTGCGCCGACAGCGCGGCTTCGACGACCCCGCCGATAACTGACGCGCGTTAACATTTTGTTGGCAAATTTGACCTTTTATGCTAACACAACGCGCTTGATCCAGCCACAAATTTCCGCGATAATGGGACCGTGGAGGACCAAGAATAATTCCAACGCCAATATTGGAGCGACAGCATAGATGCCAGAATCAACGAAAAAAGCCGCGGTCAAACGCCCACAGGCCCCTGGAAAATCGGCCGCACGCAAGCTGACGGCCGCGCGAAAGCCGGGTTCCGACGCGCGCAAGCCGGCGGCGACGGAAAAGAAGCCTTCGTCCGCCGCGCGGAAGACGGCGACTGCAGCAAAGAAGCCTTCGTCCGCCGCGCGGAAGCGGGCGGGCTCTGCGCGCCGCGTGTCGCAGAATCCCGTGGCGTCCACAGCCAACCGCCGCAACGCAGCGGCGAAGAAGCGCGCCGGGAAGGGCGATTTGTTCCTTGAGGCCAGGCCACAGCATAAGAAGAAAAATGCGCAGCCTAAGCGGCCTTTTGCGGCCTTCGGCGCCGTGGATATTTGCCTGATCGCCGTTATCGCGCTGCTGATCGCCCTCGGCATTCGTCAGCAGTCCGCCTACGCTGAATTCCTGCGCATGCGAGAAGTGGTGGACCAGCAGACCTTCTATAACGGAACCACCGTCGAGGGGGTGGACGTGTCCAACATGACGCTGTCCGCCGCCATGGAATACTGGCGCGACCGGGTGGAGGCCCGCAACGAGGATCGAACGGTGACGTTCAACGACGGTACCGCCGTCACGGCCAGGGAGCTGGGCTACGAGAGCGACTATGCCTCGGTGCTGTCCGCGGCCTGGAGCGCCGGGCGCAGCGGTTCCCTGGAGGAACGCTATCTGATGGCGTCGAACCGCGTGGAAAACCCCGTTGCCTACAACGTCACCCGACGGGATTACAGCGAGGCGATCCTCGATCAATATGTCCAGGGCATCGCTGACCAGGTGAACCGCCCTGCCGTGGAGGCGACCATCGCCAGCTTCAACACGGAAACCTATCAATTTGAATTCAACCCCTCCCAGAGCGGCGCGGCGCTGGACGTAGATGCGCTGAAAACATCCATCGCGCAGAGCATCCGCTCCGGCGGGGGCAGCGTCGATCTTCCGATCATGGTCCTGCAGCCCCAGGTATCCACCGAGGAAGTGGCCAGCCAATACGGGCTGATCGACTACGCCATCACCAACGCCTCTTCCTCCAGCCGTGCGCGCATCAATAACATCGTCACGGCCATGGGCTTCATCAACGGCACCTGCGTCAAACCGGGGGAGACCTTCTCCTTCAACGAGACCGTGGGCCAGCGGACCACTGCCCGGGGCTTCAAGAAGGCCACCGCTTATTCCAGCGGCGAGGTGACCGAACAGATTGGCGGCGGCATCTGCCAGGTATCCACCACGCTGTTCAATGCCGCCGTGAAGGCGGACATGGAGATCGTGGAGCGCCATAACCACTCCCTGACCGTCCACTACGTGGACAAGGGCAAGGACGCCACCGTGAATTGGGGCGATCAGGACTTCCGCTTCAAGAACACCTCCAGTGACAATGTCTACATCTGCTGCTATCTGACCAAGGACAAGCGGGTACGCTTCGGCATCTTCGGAAGGCTGCTGCCCAACGGCGAAAAGATCACCGTGGAAGCGGTGACTACCGAAGTGGTGAAGGCGGAGACGGAGTATCAGCAGTCTGCGTTCCTGGCGCCGGGAGAGACCTACGTCTTGCAGGAGGGCCGCAACGGCTACAAGGCCGAGGCCTACAAGGTACGCTGGGACGCCCTGGGCAACCAGATCAGCCGGGAACTGCTGTGCAAGAGCGTCTACAAGAAGAAAAACGAGATCATACAGTACGGGCTGTAGCCGATTTGCATTTTAACGGATACGGTGCTATAATACCATCAGGGAGGTGAGAGCGTGGCCAGAATCTATACGCGCCAGGAAGCCAAGCGGCGCAGGGTAAACTTTCAGATATTCGCCGGCATCTATGACTTTCTCGGCGTGGTGGCGGGCATCGTGGTGATTATCGCCTGCGCGTTCCTGCTGGCGGCGCTCATCAACTGGGTGGCCCGCGACGGGCAGCTGTCCTTCAAGTCGCTGCTGGACATCTTCAACGAAGCCATCATCATACCGAAGTGACGCGGTTTGCGCCTCGCTCCAGGGGATTGCCCGGGGCGGGGCGCTGTGTTATAATTATTTGGGAATAATCGGAAGAGGGGAGTGCCGCCCATGCGCGTGTCCTGGGCCCAGCTGATGGAGGAAATCGCCGGATGTGAAAAGTGCCGCCTTTGCGAGCATCGCAACAATGTGGTGCCCGGCGAGGGCGATCCCAACGCCAGGCTCATGTTTATCGGCGAGGGCCCCGGCCAGGAGGAGGACCGGCTGGGACGGCCCTTCGTAGGCCGTTCGGGCGAATTGCTCACCCGGATGATCCACGCCATCGGGCTGGAGCGCTCGGAGGTGTACATCTGCAATATCGTCAAGTGCCGCCCGCCCCAGAACCGCAACCCCGAACCGGACGAAGCCGCGGCCTGCCTGAACTATCTGCGCGCCCAGTTCGCGCTGGTGAGGCCCCGGGTGGTGGTGCTGCTGGGCAAGGTGGCCTGCCAGTACACGATCAAGGACCAGGTGTTCATCACCCGGGACCATGGCCGTTGGTTCGAGCAGAAGGGCACCTGGTTCATGCCCACCTATCATCCCTCGGCCCTGCTGCGGGATCCGGCTAAAAAGCGGGACGCCTGGGAAGACTTCCAGAAGATCCGGGACAAGCTGAAGGAACTGGAGGGCGGCGCTCTGACATGAACATGGACAAGCTGCGCGCGGAAATGACCGCGTTCATAGGCAAAATATTCCACAAGCAGAAATGACAATGGATTACCAAATGCTGATACAACAAGG
>CAMVBO010000121.1 GCA_947165745.1 uncultured Clostridia bacterium
CAGCCGCTCCCATTCGGCGTCTGTCAGTTCGTACCGTCGAATAATTCGCTTCATGCGCCTCACCTCATGGGTTTTATTCGACATCGACTGCCTGTTTTCCTTTTGGTTTTCTTTGCCTAACTGCATATTCCTTCAGCTTTCGCTTGGATTTATGCTTTTGGAAACACACTCTAATCTCGGAAACGGTATAGGTCTTATTGTTGTCTACGACCATTAAGTCGAATTTCATTTCGTTGAGCAGGTACTGGAACAGGCTCGTACGCTTCTCCTTGCAGTAATCAGCGATCAGCTGGACGTCCTTGTCGCTCAACGGGTTGTTCTTCATGCAGTCCGGCGTCTTCATGCTATATTCGCCTATTTTCATGTCTCTCGAGTTAATCTATATAAATGCAGTTCTATGCTTTTGCCACGTGGATAAACCCATTATTTTAGTATTGTAAATTACCAAATTTCACTCCAAAAGCCTTGACATCCTCCATGTATCGTGTTATAATCTC
Source organism: uncultured Clostridia bacterium (assembly GCA_947165745.1). The sequence goes on from CAMVBO010000121.1 coordinate 498, forward strand.
AACAATTTAATAGTTTAAACCGTTGAAGCGGAGATAACGGCGGCGATGCCTTCACAGAGAGTCCACGATGCTGAGAGTTGGGCAGGAAACAAACCGTCAAATGGACCGCTGAGGGCGCGGGGAAATGTGGTTTACGCAGAGTATCACGCGACGTGAGGCATACGTCAGTTGCCGGGGATATGTTGGTATCCCGCAAAGCGCACGGGGCGATCCCGTGAATTCAAGGTGGCACCGCGGATAATTGATTTATTCGTCCTTGACAGGGATACTGTCAGGGACGTTTTTTATGGAGGTGACGCAGATGAAGATATCTCCGAGTCTGGAGGAGGCCCGGCGTTATGCCGCTTCCGGCGCGTACAAGGTGCTGCCGTTGAGCTGCGAGATGCTCTCCGACCGGCTGACGCCCATCGAATGCCTGCGCGTACTGAAGGGCGTGTCCACGCACTGCTATCTGCTGGAATCCGCCGAGGACCGGGAGCGCTGGGGCCGGTACACCTTCCTGGGCTTTGACCCGGCGCTGGACATCACCTGCCTGGACGGGGAGATGAAGGCGGGCAGCGTGCAGATGCATACCGACGACCCTTCGGCGGTGCTGCGGCAGATCCTTTCGGACTACAAAAGCCCGAGCCTGCCCGGTCTGCCGCCCTTCACCGGCGGGCTTGTTGGCTACTTCGCCTACGACTACCTGAGTTACAGCGAGCCCTCAGTCAAAATGGACGTGGAGGATTCAGAGCACTTTCAGGACGTGGACTTGATGCTGTTCGACAAGGTGATCGCCTTCGACCACTTCCGGCAGAAGATCGTGCTGATCGTCAACATGCGGCTGGAGGACGGGGACACCGGCTACAGCAAGGCTGTGCTGGAACTCAAACAGCTACGGGAGCTGCTGCTGTCCGGGGAGCGCCGAGAGGAACCGGGTGGGCACATGACCGGCCCAGTGGAGCAGCTCTTCGACGAAGCGCAGTATTGCGACATGGTGGAGCGGGCCAAGCACCACATCCGGGAGGGCGACATCTTTCAGATCGTGCTGTCCAACCGGCTGTCCGCGCCTTTTGAAGGAAGCCTGCTGAACGCCTACCGCATACTGCGCACCATCAACCCGTCGCCCTACATGTTCTATTTCAGCGGCACCGACGTGGAGGTGGCCGGGGCGTCGCCGGAGACGCTGGTGAAGCTGGAGGACGGCGTGCTGCACACCTTCCCGCTGGCGGGCACGCGACCCAGGGGCAAAACCGAAGCGGAGGATCAGGCGCTGGAGGCGGAGCTGCTCTCGGACGAGAAGGAACTTGCGGAGCACAACATGCTGGTGGATCTGGGGCGAAACGACCTGGGGCGTATCAGCCGATTCGGCACGGTGGTGGTGGAGAAGCTACACTCCATCGAACGCTTCTCCCACGTCATGCACATCGGAAGCACCGTGCGCGGCGAGATTCGTGAAGATAAAGACGCCCTGGACGCCATCGAGGCGGTGCTGCCCGCGGGCACGCTGTCCGGCGCACCGAAGTTGCGGGCATGCCAGCTGATCGGGGAACTGGAGAACAACAAGCGCGGCATTTATGGCGGGGCCATCGGCTACATTGACTTCACCGGCAACATGGACACCTGCATCGCCATACGCATCGCCTGGAAGAAGAACGGAAGGGTGTTCGTGCGAAGCGGCGCGGGGATCGTGGCGGATTCGGTGCCGGAAAAGGAATACCAGGAGTGCATCAACAAGGCCAAAGCGGTAGTCAACGCACTGACCCTCGCCGGGGAGGTGGAAGAATGATATTGCTGATCGACAACTACGACAGCTTCTCCTATAACCTCTATCAGCTGGTGGGAGATCTGAACCCGGACATCCGGGTCGTGCGCAACGACGAACTGAGCGTTTCGGAGATCGTCGCACTGAACCCGGAGCGCGTCATCATTTCCCCTGGTCCCGGTCGGCCGGAGGACGCCGGGAACATCGTCGAGGTCGCACGGAAGCTGACGGGTAGGTTCCCGATCCTGGGCGTGTGTCTGGGACATCAGGCCATCTGCGCCGCCTTCGGGGCGACGGTGACCTACGCGAAGCGGCTGATGCACGGCAAGCAATCTGACGCGAAGCTGGATTTAAGCTGTCCGCTGTTCGCGGGACTGCCGGAAGTCGTCCCGGTGGCACGGTATCACTCCCTCGCCGCCGACCCGGCCACCTTGCCCAACTGCCTGAAGGTCACCGCCATGACGGCGGAGGACGAGGTCATGGCCGTGCGGCACAGGGACCAATCCACCTTCGGCGTGCAATTCCACCCGGAATCGATACTGACCCCCGACGGAAAACAGATGCTCAGGAACTTCATCGAATTGTAAGGAGGCAGCACCATGATCAAGGAAGCCATCGTGAAGATCGTCAACAAGGAGGACCTGACCTACGACGAAGCCTATGCTGTGATGAACGAGATCATGTCCGGCGAGACCAGTCCCACCCAGAACGCGGCGTTCCTGGCGGCGCTGTCCACCAAGAGCGCCCGGGCCGAGACCACCGACGAGATCGCCGGCTGCGCCGCCGCCATGCGGGACCACGCCACGAAGGTGGATCCCGGCATGGAGGTGTTCGAGATCGTGGGCACCGGCGGCGACAACGCCCACAGCTTCAACATCTCCACCTCCGCCGCACTGGTGTGCGCCGCGGGCAGCGTGAAGGTGGCCAAGCACGGCAACCGGGCGGCGTCGTCTCTGTGCGGCACAGCGGACTGCCAGGAAGCGCTGGGAATCAACATCCAGCAGAGCCCAAAGAAATGTGTTGAAATGCTGAACGAGGCGGGGATGTGCTTTTTCTTCGCCCAGAAGTACCACACGTCCATGAAGTACGTCGGCGCGATCAGGAAGGAACTGGGCTTCCGCACGGTGTTCAACATCCTTGGACCGTTGACCAATCCGGCGTCCCCGACAACCATGCTGCTGGGTGTATACGACGATTATCTTGTGGAACCGCTGGCGCAGGTGCTCATCAACCTGGGCGTGAAGCGGGGCATGGTGGTCTATGGCACGGACAAGCTGGACGAGATCAGTCTGTCTGCGCCGACCCACATCTGCGAATTCAAGGACGGCTGGTTCAAGTCCTACACCATCAAGCCGGAGGATTTCGGCATGGAGCGCTGCCAGAAATCCGACCTGGTGGGCGGCACGCCAGCGGAGAACGCCGCCATCACCCGTGCCATCCTCTCGGGCGAGAAGGGCCACAGGCGCAACGCCGTGCTGCTGAACGCCGGGGCAGGGCTGTACCTGAACGGCAAGGCGGAGAGCCTCGCGGCGGGCGTCAGGCTGGCGGGCGAGCTGATCGACAGCGGCAGCGCCATGGCGACGCTTCAGAAGGTGATCGAGGTCAGCAACCGGCCGGAGGAATGATGATGACAATACTGGATCAATTGGCCGAGCATGCCCGGCAGCGCGTCGCGGTGGCCAGGACGATAAGTCCCATGGAGGACATCAGGCGAGAGGCGCTATTGCTGCCGAAGGGCGATTTCCCTTTTGAACGGGCGCTGTCCGGGGATGATCTCGCATTCATTTGCGAATGCAAACGGGCGTCGCCCTCCAAAGGCATGATCGCGCCGGAATTCCCCTATCTGGATATTGCTAAGGATTACGAGGTAGCGGGGGCCGAGGCCATCTCCGTGCTGACGGAGCCCAAGTGGTTTCTGGGCAGCGACGACTATTTGCGGGAAATCGCCGCAAGCGTCGCCATCCCCTGTCTGAGGAAGGATTTCACCGTGGACGAGTACATGCTCTGTCAGGCAAAGCTTCTGGGTGCGTCGGCGGCGCTGCTGATCTGCGCAATACTGGACGCGGCACAGCTGAAGGACTACATCCAAATCTGCGACGCGCTGGGCCTTTCCGCGCTGGTGGAAGCCCACGGCGAGGCCGAAGTGGAGATGGCGCTAAACGCCGGGGCGCGGATCATCGGCGTGAACAACCGCAACCTGAAGGACTTCACCGTGGACAACGGCAACAGCCGACGGCTGCGGGCCATGATCCCGCGGGATGTGCTGTTCGTATCTGAGAGCGGAGTCAGAGACACCTCAGACGTACAGGCCGCCCGGGAGATGGGCGCGAATGCGGTGCTGGTGGGCGAGGCGCTGATGCGCGCGACAGACAAGCGGGCAAAGCTGGCGGAATTGCGGGGTGGATTATGATGAAGATCAAGCTGTGCGGGCTGAGCCGTCCCTGCGACATCGAGTGGGCCAATGCCCTGATGCCGGATTACATCGGCTTCGTGTTCGCCCGAAAGAGCAGACGGTATGTTTCGCCAACGATCGCCAGGGAGCTTCGGGGGAAACTCAATCCGGCCATATGCGCCGTAGGTGTGTTCGTGAACGAGATCCCAGAGGCTGTGGCGATGCTTTTGAACGACGGAATCATCGACATCGCTCAGCTCCACGGCGGCGAGGATGAGGATTATATCAAAACCCTGCAGAAGCTGACGGACAAGCCCCTGATAAAGGCTTTCCGCGTGGACGGCCCGCCCGACCTGGAACGGGCATATCGAAGTTCCGCCGACCACATCTTGCTGGACAGCGGCGCGGGCGGTACGGGCACGGCCTTTGACTGGGCGCTTTTGAAGGAATTTGACCGGCCCTATTTCCTGGCGGGAGGGCTTTCCCCGGAGAACGTGGTGCGGGCTGTGAAAGCCGTCCATCCCTTCGCTGTGGATGTTTCCAGCGGCATCGAGACGGACGGCGTGAAGGACTACAATAAGATGACTGCGTTTGTGAGCGCGGTGAGAAAAGCACATCAGGAGTGATAGACAATGACAAATCCAAACGGGCGCTTCGGCGTCCATGGCGGGCAGTATATCCCGGAGACGCTGATGAACGCCGTAATCGAGCTGGAGGCCGCCTACAACGCGGCCAAGGCCGACTCGACCTTTCAGGCGGAACTGACCGACCTGTTCAACGAATACGCGGGCAGGCCCAGCCGGCTCTACTTCGCAAAACGCATGACCGCAGATCTGGGTGGCTCGAAAATCTACTTGAAACGCGAGGACCTGAACCATACCGGCGCGCACAAGATCAACAACGTGCTGGGGCAGGCGCTGCTGGCGAAGCGCATGGGCAAGACCCGGCTGATCGCCGAGACCGGCGCGGGCCAGCACGGCGTGGCCACCGCCACCGCCGCGGCGCTTATGGGCATGGAATGTGTGGTGTACATGGGCAAGGAGGATACCATCCGTCAGGCATTGAATGTGTACCGCATGCGCCTTTTAGGAGCCGAGGTCATCCCGGTGGAGACCGGCACGGGCACATTGAAGGACGCCGTATCCGCCGCCATGCGGGAGTGGACCAACCGCATCGTTGATACCCACTACTGCCTGGGCAGCGTCATGGGGCCCCACCCCTTCCCCACGATTGTGCGGGATTTCCAGGCGGTGATCAGCCGGGAGATCAAGCAGCAGATCATGGAGAAGGAAGACCGCCTGCCCGATGTCGTGCTGGCCTGCGTGGGCGGCGGCAGCAACGCCATCGGCGCGTTCTATCATTTCAT
>CAMVBO010000122.1 GCA_947165745.1 uncultured Clostridia bacterium
GCCTTGATGTCGGCGATGGTGCAATCCTCCCAGCCCCAGGCGTGGTCGATGAGCAGCTCCGCGTTCACGCCGAACAGCCGGTAGAGCAGGTCCTCGTTCACCAGCGAGCAGCGGGCCACGTCGCCCATGGTCATCAGGTTGTGAGCCTCCAGCTTCCGCGCGATGCCCTTGCCCACGCGCCAGAAGTCCGTCAGTGGTCGGTGGGTCCACATCTGGCGGCGGTAGCCCATCTCGTCCAGCTCCGCGATGCGCACGCCGTCCGCGTCGGCGGGCATGCGCTTGGCCACGATGTCCATGGCGATCTTGCACAGGTACAGGTTCGTGCCGATGCCGGCGGTGGCGGTGATGCCCGTCTGGCCCAACACGTCCCGGATCATCGTCATGGCCAGCTCGTGGGCGGTCATGCCGTAGTTTTTCAAATAGTGGGTCACGTCCATGAACACCTCGTCCACGGAATAGACGTGGATGTCCTCCGGGGCGACGTATTTGGCGTAGATGTTGAAGATCTCGGTGGAAATGGCCATGTAGTGGGCCATCTGGGGCTTGGCCACCAGATAGTCCACGGCCAGGGACGGGTCGCTGTTCAGCTTCGCGGTGTTGGTGGAGACGCCGTCCAGCTTTCGCCCGGGGGCGCGGCTCCTGCGTTCGGCGTTCACCTGCTTCACCTTCTGCACCACTTCGAACAGACGGGGCCTCCCGGGCACGCCGAAGGATTTGAGCCCGGGGGACACCGCCAGGCAGATGGTCTTGTCCGTGCGGCTCTTGTCGGCGACGACCAGGTTCGTGGTCAGCGGGTCCAACCCCCGCTCGATGCACTCTACCGAGGCATAGAACGACTTGAGGTCGATGGCGATGTACTGCCGGTTGTCATTGGATGCGTTCACGCCACCACCTCCAAATGTCCATACTTGATATTATAGAAAAAAACTGCCCTGAAATTGCGTATTCCGGGCAGATTCTGGCCTAAAGCCATTCAATCAACGCGGCAAAACGCGCCCGCATACGATGTGGCCGCCTTGCCGGCTGTGGCCAAATCAGGTCCGGGTATCTTCTGACATTTTCAACCAGATCAGGCATAGCAGGATTCCGAGGACGCCCATCGTCATGAACTGAACGGCGATCCCGGCGCCCCTTCCTGCACCGAGGAACGGGGCCAGCCACCTGCGCAAGGGCGATTCTGACAGCATTAACGGTTCAAACACGCGATCCGCCAGCAGGCCGCCCAGGTACAGGCCGAGGGGAATGGCACAGTTTTTCAGCGTGCTTTCCGCGGAAAAAACGCGGCCCTGCATTTCCAATGGGATCTGTTCCCGCAGAAACACCGTCATATGCGCGTTCATGACCGCGGCCATGGCGTAAGACGCGAAGGCGGCAGCGCACCAGATGGCTGGATGCCGCGACAGGCCCTGGAAGATGTTCCCCGAGAACACAAGGAGTGTGCTGATGCCGATCAGATTCAGCTTGTTCTTCGCGGGCCTCATCCACGTCACGATGAGGCTGCCTGCCATCACACCCAGGGCGACGCAGCTCTGAACCAGGCCCAAAATCCGCTGGTCATCCCCGGTCCTTGCCAGGACGAAGGGAGACAGAAGCCCGTCGTTGCCCATCTTCGCAAGGAAGTTGACGCAGGTCAAAAACAGGATCAGACGCTTAAGCGCGGTGTGTCTGCGCAGGAACCGGAAGCCTTCCGTGCAGGCCTTCCGGAATGGTTCCCTTTGCTCTTTATCAGCGTTATCAATTCTTGGAATTCGGATGAAGAGCAACAGGACGATGAACGCTGCGAAGAAGCTGCAGAGATCGCAGATCAGCACGACCTTCAAGCCGCCGAAGGCCAGCAGACTGGCACCCAGCGCAGGAGCCAGGATGGAAACCGCGGCGTTTGACAAGCCCTGCAGGCCGCTGACCCGGGTATACTGCTCCTTTGGCACCAAAAGGCTGGTCGCCACGAAGGCGGCGGGCTCCTGGAACGCGTTCATGAAGCTGAGCAGCACATTGACCAGATACAGATGCCAAACCCGCAGCGCGGATAAGGCGTACAGCCAATAGACGCTGAGCGTTCCGCATGCGGCAAACAGATCCGCAAACAGCATGATGCGCTTCTTATCCCAGCGGTCCGCGATCGCTCCGGCCACGAACCTGAACAGGATCGTAGGCGCAAACGAGCAGAGCGTGAGCACAGCAATGCTGGAAGCCGTTCCTTTCTGGCCATAGACCCACACGATCAGCGCATATTCCGTCATCGCTGTACCAAGAGAGGATACGGCCTGCGAACTCCAAAGAAGAAGGAAATCCTTCAGTTCCTTCATGGTATTCAGTTTTTTCATGGCTTTGCTCCTTACAAAATCATATTGATGATATTGCAACAGGCGCAAAGCCCGATCCGGACGATCAGGTCCCTTCCCGGGAGGGGTATCGCCCCGAGCAAGTATCGTCCGTATCAGACCTTGCGCGGAGCAGAGACATCTGCGGCGTAGGATACTCCATCAAGCGCATGCTTCAATTCAACACACCTCCGGTCGATCGGCTCCAGGCCGTGGAGACAGGGAATTTGGCGCCATTGAACATACTCCCCGATTCTGTAATTCTGCGCAGTATCCCGGAAATCCTGCAAACCCGCAGGAAAACCAGCGGTTTTGGCGCTCGGGCCGGATATCCTGCCATGCGGCAGATCAATAGCCGCATACGGCGAATGTGCGAAGCTGCCTTAAAAGCTAAGCAAAAAACAACCCTGATCCAGGATCAGGGTTGTGATTTGGTGGAGCATACGAGACTCGAACTCGTGACCTCTACACTGCCAGTGTAGCGCTCTAGCCAACTGAGCTAATGCCCCATGTCGGCGGCAAGAGATGAAATATGGTGGAGCATACGAGACTCGAACTCGTGACCTCTACACTGCCAGTGTAGCGCTCTAGCCAACTGAGCTAATGCCCCATCTCTTGACGACGGGATTTATTATACCACAGAATACGCCGTTTGTAAATACCTAATTTTGCAAATTTTGTGCGCCAACGGCCATCTCCTCGTCCATCTCGCGGAAAACGCTCCACTGCAGGGGTATGGCCACGGCGAAGGTGATCACGTCGGCCACGGCTTGGCTGATCTCCAGGCCGAAAAGCCCGAACAGCCGGGGCAGGATCAGCACGGCGGGCACGAAGAACAGGCCCTGGCGCGCCATGGCGAGGATCGACGCCCGCACGGACTTGCCGATGGTCTGCATCATCATGTTGCACATCACAATCCAGGCGGACAGGGGGAAGGTGAAGCACTGGGCCCGCAGCGCCGCAGCGCCGATGGCGGCCACGTCCGCGTCGCCCTTTCTGAATACCGCCACCAGCCCCGGCGCGGCCAGGTACGCGATCACGGCGGCGCAGCACAGGAAGACCGTGGCCGTCTTTACGCAGAACCAGAAGGCCTGCTTCACCCGGTCGTACTTCTTCGCGCCGTAGCAGAAGCCGCAGACCGGCTGGAAGCCCTGACCGAAGCCGATGACGCAGCTGTTCGCGAACATCACGATGCGGCCCACGATGCTCATGGCGGCGATGGCGGCGTCGCCGTAGACGCCCGCGCCCACGTTCAGGCAGATGGTGCCCACGCTGTTCAGACCCTGTCGGCACAGCGACGGCATGCCGCCGTTGACGATGGCCATCAGGTATTTGGGCGTGGGGGAGAAGTTCTTTGGACGAACGCGCAGGTTGCCGCCCTTGCGGGTGCCCGCCAGCAGCAGGCAGAAGCTGACAAACTGGCTGATGATGGTGGCCCAGGCGGCGCCGGCGATGCCCAGATTGAAGGTGAAGATCAAAAGCGGGTCCAGGCCGATGTTGATCACCGCGCCGGTGGCGATGCCGATCATGCTGTAAAACGCGCTGCCCTGGAAGCGCAGCTGGTTGTTCAGCACCAGGGACGCCATCATCCAGGGCGCGCCGATGAGGATCACCCGCATATAGTCCACCGCGTAGGGGAGGATGGTCTCCGTGGAGCCCAGCATCCGCGCCAGCGGCCGGATGAACGCGATGCCCGCACCAGCCAGAACAGCCCCGGTAATCAGCGCGCAGAAGAAGCCCGTGGCGGCCATGCGGGCCGCGTCCCCGTCGTCGTGGGCCCCCAGGGCGCGGGAGATGTAGTTGCCCGAGCCGTGGCCGAAGAAGAAGCCACAGGCCTGTATGATGGCCATGACCGAGAACACCACGCCCACCGCCGCGGAAGCGCTGGTGCCGATCCGCCCCACGAAGAAGGTGTCCGCCATGTTGTAGAAGGCGGTCACCAGCATGCTGATGATGGTGGGCACCGCCAGCCGCGTCACCAGGCCCGGGATCGGCGCGGTGGTCATTTGGGTGTACTTATCCTGGGACTTCTTCGGCATTTGGATCATTCCTTGTCCTTTGCATAGGTCAATCTGATTGCCCGGCACGACGGACTCGTCCGTCAAAGAGAATCGGTGTATTCGCCGGGAGTATCGGGGGCGGAGCAGGTCCCCCGCCAATCCTTACACCGTAAATTCAAACAGCGTCACCTGGCTGGTCTCCGGGATGTCGTTCAGGCACCCGGCCAGCTTCAGCTGTTCCACCACGGACTTGGACACCTTGCGGCGCACCATGTCGTCCTGGCTGATGAAGGGGCCGTCCTTGCGGGCCTCCACCAGCGCCTCGGCGGCGGACAGGCCCACGCCGGGCAGGGCGTTGATGGGCGGCAGGATCCTGTCGCCCACGATCCTGTAGTCGGCGGCGGCGGATTCGTAGATGTCGATGGGCCTCAGGTGCACGCCCCGAAGGTTCATTTCGATCAGGATTTCCAGGATCGTCGCCTCGTCATCCTTGGTGGCCGTGCGCTCGGCCTTGTCCAGCGCCTTGATGTCGTCGATCATCCCCCGCAGGGCGTCCACGTCCTCCGTGCACATCCGCGTGGCGTCGAAGGACTCCGCGTTTCGCTGGAGATAGCAGCAGTAATAGGCCGTGGGATAGAACACCTTGAAGTAGGCGATGCGCAGCGCCATGGTCACATAGGCCACGGCGTGGCCCTTGGGAAACATATACTTGATCTTTTTACAGGTTTCCACGTACCACTCCGGCACGCCCGCCTCCCGCATGGCGGCCTCCATTTCCGGCGTAAGCCCGCGACCCTTGCGCACGGCCTCCATCGTCTTGAAGGCCATGGAGGCCTCCACGCCACTGGCGATCAGCGCGTTCATAATGTCGTCGCGGGTGCAGAAGCACTCCCGCAGCGGGATGCCCTGGCGCACCAGGTCCTGGGCGTTGCCCAGCCAAACGTCCGTGCCGTGGGACAGGCCGGAGATGCGGATCAGCTCTTCCATGGTGCTGGGCCGGGTCTCCTTCAGCATGCCGCGCACGAAGGATGTGCCGAACTCCGGAACGCCCAGCGTGCCGGTCTCGGCCACGCCCAGCTGCTCGGCGGTGATCCCCAGCGCCTCGGGGCTGGTGAACAGCGATATGATCTTGCCGAACACCTCCGGGTCGTGAAGCGGCACCTTCTGCGGCGCGATGCCGGTGATGTCCTGCAGCTTGCGCAGCATGGTCGGGTCGTCGTGGCCCAGCACATCCAGCTTCACCAGCACATCGTGCATGCTGTTGAAGTCGAAGTGGGTGGTGATGGTGGGGGTGGTCATGTCGTCGGCGGGGTGCTGAATGGGCGTGAACTGATAGATCTGATACTCCTTCGGCAGCACCACCATGCCGGCGGGGTGCTGGCCGGTGGTGCGCTTCACGCCGGTGATGCCCCGCGCCAGGCGCTCCATCTCCGCCCTGGGCAGGCTGATGCCCTTCTCCTCGCAGTATTTCAGCACATAGCCGTAGGCCGTCTTTTCCGCGATGGTGCCGATGGTGCCGGCGCGGAAGCAGAACTCCTTGCCGAACAGCTCCTGGATGTAGGCGTGGGCCCGGGGCTGGTACTCGCCGGAGAAGTTCAGGTCGATGTCGGGCACCTTGTCGCCCTTGAAGCCCAGGAACACCTCGAAGGGGATGTTGAAGCCGT
>CAMVBO010000123.1 GCA_947165745.1 uncultured Clostridia bacterium
GATACTTATATTGATCATATTGTATATCATTCCGGGCGTTCCTAAGGATGTTATTGGCAAAAAAATCCCAAATAGGCCCTAAAACAGGTATATTCACAGAAATTCCCCTCTCTTATGGTTGGTGGGTGAGAGAAGGCCCTTCGCTTCGCTCAGGATGACAGGATGCGCGCACGCTGTGTCATTCTGAGCGGAGCCGCGCCAGCGGCGCGGACGAAGAATCTTCATAAATGCTCATCATTCCTCTTCCGGCGGGAAGTCGGCCTCGGCCTTGAGGATGTCCTCGGGGGTGTTGGCCGCCATCAGGGCGTCCAGCAGCGGCTCGTTGGTGAAGATGGCCATCAGCTGCTGCATGTTGTCCAGGTGCTCGTTGGGGTCCTTGGCGGCCAGGGTGAAGAACAGCCGGGCGATCTTCTGCTCGCCGTCCTCGTCCTTGCCGAAGTCCACGTCCTCCTTGACCCGCATGAAGCCCACGGCGGTCTGGTTGGCGCCCTCGGCGCCCTCCTGGCTGTGGGGCATGGCCACGTAGTGGTCAAACACCACATAGGGGCCGTACTTCTCGATGCAGTCCACGATCTGCTTGTAGTAGTCGGGGCTGACATAGCCGGTCTCGGCCAGGCTCTCGCAGCTCAGCTTCACGCCCTCCTGCCAGGAGTCCACGCGGTCCACGAACTTGTAATGCCCGCGCTCCACGATCTTCTGCAAAATGGTTTCTGCCATGCCAAACCCTCCTTACAGACAGGACCGGAACGGGATGTTCTGGGGCGCCTCGAAGCAGTCCTCGAAGCCGCGGCGGTGGTGATAGTAGATCTTGTCCTTGTCCTGGGGATAGACGTACTTGCCGCCCACCTGCCAGAAGAAGGGATGGAACTTGTACTCGTTGCGGTCCTTCTTGAAGTCGTAGAGCAGCTTGATCTCCTCGCAGTCGGCCTGGAAGTTGGTCCACACATCCCAGTGGATCGGGATGACCACCTTGCACTGCAGGTTTTCGGCCATGCGCAGCACGTCCACGCTGGTCATCTTGTCCTGCATGCCGATGGGGTTCTCGCCGAAGGAGCCGAAGGCCACGTCGATGTCGTGGTCCTTGCCATGCTTGGCGAAGTAGATGGAGAAGTGGCTGTCACCGGAATGATAGATGTTGCCGCCGGGCGTCTTGACCAGGTAGTTCACGGCCTTGTCGTCCATGTCGGTGGGGCACTTGCCTGTCAGCTCCTCCCGATCGGGGCCCGTGGAATCCGTGGTGACGATGCAGGTGCGGTCAAAGCTGTCCAGGCACACGATCTCGATGTCCTTGATCTTGATGGTGTCGCCGGGCTTGACGATGCGGCAGCGGTCCTCCGGCACGCCCCACTTCATCCAGGTCTCCACGCTCTTCAGCGGGCCGATGAAGGGCACCGGGATCTCCTTGCCGTTCTCGTCGGTGGTGGTCATGCCGCTGTTGATCACATGGGCCGCCCACTCGGCGGACATGTGGTCCTGGTGATAGTGGGTCGCCAGCACCGCGTCCACCTGCTTGAAGGCGAAGGGATCGATGACGAAGGGCACGTTGCGCAGGTTGGGCTGCATCGCGCGGCCGCCGCACATGTTGGCCATCTGGTGGCCCACCTTCATCTTCCCGTCGCCATGGGTGCGCTTGCCGTTGCCGCACCACAGGTCGATGGTGATGTTCGCGCCGCCGGGCGTCTTGAACCAGATGCCGGTACAGCCGAGCCACCACATCGCCACGTTGCCGGGCTGGACGACCTCGTTTTCGATGTCCTCCACCAGCCAGGTGCCCCACTCCGGGAACGTGGACATGATCCACTTTTCGCGGGTCATTTCAGATACCTTGCTCAATATTACCTCCCCTTTCTTAAATATATTGTTCGTTTCCAACCTTTGCTCACCCTTATTATATGATAGATTGCCCAGAATTTCAAGGGCCAGTTTATGTTTGTTTTGTCGTTTTATGTTTGTTTATGTGCATTTTCCAGAACATTTTTCGATTTAATCTAACATTAACAGTGCGTTGCCTTAATTTGTTCGTAACCATTGCACATTGCCGTCTTATTCTGGCGGCGCGAAATTCGCGCCGCTTCGTGAATATTAAGGTTTTTTTCTTCTTAAACTTGGGTTTACTATTGCAAAAGGCACAGCAATCGTATATAATCAAACACGGAAGAACGTGCGTTTTCAAGCCTCATATGTTTCCCCCTTTGCCAAAAACGAACAAGTGAGGAAGATTAATATGAAGAAGTACGCCATCGGGCTCTATGAAAAGGCCATGCCGCCCACGCTCACCTGGCGTGAAAAGCTGGCCTTTGCCAAGGAGGTCGGCTATGACTTCGTGGAGATCAGCATCGACGAGAAGGACGAAAAGCTGGCCCGGCTGGACTGGACGAAGGAGGAGCGCCTGGAGCTGGTGAAGACCATGGTGGAGGTGGGCCTGCCCATCCGCAGCATGTGCCTGTCCGGCCACCGGAAGTATCCCCTGGGCTCCGCCGATCCCACCGTGCGCGCGCGGGGCATGGAGATCATGGAAAAGGCCATCCAGCTGGCCGACGACCTGGGCATACGCATCATCCAGCTGGCGGGCTACGACGTGTATTACGAGGACAGCACCGCCCAGACCAAGGCCCTGTTCCTGGAGAACCTGAAAAAGGCCGCCGAGATGGCCGCCGTGAAGGGCATCCTGATGGGCTTTGAGACCATGGAGACCGACTTTATGAACACGGTTTGGAAGTCCATGTACTACGTGGACGCCGTGGGCAGCCCCTACCTGGGCGTGTACCCCGATTCCGGCAACCTGACCAACGCGGCCAAGTCCTCCGGCGGCAGCGTGCTGGACGACCTGTACGCCGGCCGGGGCCACATCGTGGCGCTGCACCTGAAGGAGACGGTGCCCGGCGTGTTCCGCGAAGTGCCCTTCCTCACCGGCCATGTGGACTTCCCCGCCGTGATCGAAAGGGCCTGGAGCCTGGGCATCCGCCGCTACGTCACCGAAATGTGGTACGTGGGCAACGACGATACCTGGGCCGCCGACGTGCGCTTCGCCTGCGCGAAGATGTCGAAGATCCTGGACGCGCAGAAATAATGTGGAATTGTTGTTTGACAAACCTCTTCGATCATCAGAAAGGACATCGCTATGAACATCGAAAAAAAAGTCATTTCCAACCTGAACAAGTGCTACGCCATGTCTGAACTCACGTGGAAGGGCCAGCACTGCTTCCTGGTCGCGGCTGAAAAGCGCGACCCCTGCTACGTGTTTTCCGAGGACGGCAAACAGTTGGACACCGTTTGGACCGAACCCGGCGGCGTGATGACCATGCTGCCCGTGCCGGGCACGGAAGGCCAGTTCCTTGCCACCCACAAGTTCTACTCCCCCAACGACTCCAAGGACGCAAAGATCGTCGTCGCCACGGCGAAGGAGGACGGCGGCTGGAAGATCCGCACCCTGTGCGAGGCCCCCTTCGTGCACCGCTTCGGCATCCTGAACCGAAACGGCGTGAACTACCTGCTGGTGTGCTGCCTGAAGAGCGATCATGAGTACAAGAACGACTGGCGCTTCCCCGGCGCGTGCTATGCCTCGGTGCTCCCGGCGGACCTGAGCGTGTTCAACGAGGACCATCCGCTGACCCTGGAGCCCATCATGTCCGATATGCTGCGCAACCACGGCTACAGCAAGGTGACCATCGACGGCTATGACGCCGCGGTGGTGGGCTGCGAGGAGGGCACCTTCCTGTTCAAGCCCCCCGTCGCCCCCGGCAAGGACTGGGAGATCGACCTGCTGTGCGCCGTGCCCAGCAGCGACTCCGTGCTCATCGACTTCGACGGCGACGGCAAGCTGGAGCTGGGCACGATCAGCCCCTTCCACGGCAACAGCCTGACCATCTACCACTTGGACGAATTCGGCAACTACGTGCCCTGCTGGAAGTATGGCGCGCCGGAGAAGGACACCGAGATGCTCCACGCCACCTGGGCGGGCGAGCTGCTGGGCAGGAACACCTGGTGCGTGGGCTGGCGCAAGGGCACCCGCTCAACCATCGCCATCACCTATGAGGACGGCGCCTACAAGACCGAGTTCATCGACCAGGCCACCGGCTGCGCCAACCTGATGCACTTCGTCAACGCCGCCGGACAGGACGTGCTCGTGGCCACCAATCGGGAGATCGACGAAGTGGCGATGTATACGATCACGAAATGATTGTATGTTGAACAGAGGTTTGATGAAAAGAGGGAACAGGGACTAGGGATTAGGAATAGTGGCTGCCGCCATTTCTGATTCGATGATCCCAGTAAAATGCGCGGCAGCAGCATTTCCTAATCCCTAATCCCTAATCCCTAATCCCTAATCCCTAATCCCTAATCCCTCCCCAAACCTCAATTTGACAAGCTTTCGATATGATAAGGAGGCAACAGCAATGCTCGAAGCATTAAAGAAGATCGTCTACGAAGCCAACATGGAGCTGCCCAAGCGGGGGCTCGTCACCTACACCTGGGGCAACGTCTCCGGCATCGACCGGGAAGCGGGCCTGTTCGTCATCAAGCCCTCCGGCGTGGACTACGACGCCCTGAAGCCCGAGGACATGGTGGTCATGGACCTGAAGGGCAACAAGGTGGAGGGCGACATGAACCCCTCCAGCGACACGCTGACCCACATGGTGCTGTACAACGCCTTCCCCACCATCGGCGGCATCGTGCACACCCACAGCCCCTACGCGGTGGGCTGGGCCCAGGCCGGGCTGGACATCCCCTGCTACGGCACCACCCACGCCGATTACTTCTACGGCCCCATCCCCTGCGCGCGGCACCTGACCCAGGAGGAGCTGGACGCCGGCTATGAGCTGAACACCGGCCACACCATCGTGGAGTGCTTCAACAGCCGGGGCATCGATCCCGTCGCCGTGCCCGCCGTCATCTGCCACAGCCACGGCCCCTTCACCTGGGGCAAGGACGCCAACCAGGCTGTCTACCACGCCGTGGTGCTGGAAGAGGTGGCCAAAATGGCGCTGTTCACCCGCCAGGTGAAGCCGGACGCCGACCCGGCCCCCCAGCGCATCCAGGACAAGCACTATATGCGCAAGCACGGCCCCAACGCCTACTATGGCCAGGGCAAGCACTGATATGAGCGAAAGGCAATCCCAGGGCTTCTTCCACGCCGACTTCACCTACACCGACGCGGTGCTCAAGGACTTTGAAGCCCTGTATCTCAAGAAGAAGGAAATCTCCCCCATCACCCGCGCGGTGCTGGGGGCGCTGGGCCTCGTCGGCGCGGGTTACTTCGGCTGGCGCCTGTACGGCAGCGGCTTTCAGTTCACCTACGTGGGCTATCTGATCATCTGCTCCATCCTGCTGGTGGTGGCCTTTCGCAGCGGCGCCAAGCGCCCGGACGACAGCCTGAAAAAGTATCGCAAGTACTATCAGGACAAGAGCGCGGCCGTCAAGGTGGACGACGCCGGCGTGGAATTGAAGATCGAGGGCCAGCAGAACTACGCCCGCAGCAAGTTCAGGGAGGTCTACGGCCTGTTCGACACCGACCTGTGCTGGTACTTCCTCGTCAAGGGCAGGGCTTATTACATCCTGCCCAAGGATGCCGTCGAGGGCGGCACCCCGGAGGAGTTCAAAAAGTACATGGAGAAGAAGTGCGCCAAGCACTTTTTGCACTACGCGCTGTAGAGAGCGGCGCGTTTTCGCGAAAAGCGGCGACGGACGCTGTTGAAGGCCATTGAATCCTATAAAGGAAACCGGATTGCCACGTCACCCCTGCGGGGTTCCTCGCAATGACGCACAACGGAGTGATTCCGTACCGTGTCGTTGCGAGGAGGTCAGGGCAAAGCCCTGACCGACGTGGCAATCCGGTTCTCCATTAGGTTTTAGGTAGCTACTGATTAATTCGAGGAGGTATGGTATAATCGAGAGAGAAAGCGA
>CAMVBO010000124.1 GCA_947165745.1 uncultured Clostridia bacterium
AATGCAGTTCAAGGCGCCGAAAATGCATCTTGGGGAATTTAGAAACACGCTCTAGTGTTCGCGCTTTCCCATTGAAGCACATCAAACGCTGGAGGTACGGCCATGAACAAGATCGGTTTCGACAGTCAGAAGTACATCCACCTGCAATCCGCCAAGATTCGCGAGCGCATCGACTACTTTGGCGGCAAGCTCTACCTGGAATTCGGCGGCAAGCTGTTTGACGACTACCATGCCTCCCGGGTGCTGCCCGGCTTCGCGCCGGACAACAAGATCAGAATGCTTATGGAGTTGAAGGATCAGGCCGAAATCGTGATCGCCATCAACGCCAACGACATCGAAAAAAACAAGCTGCGCGGCGACTTGGGCATCACCTATGACTCCGACGTGATCCGCTTGGTGGATGTATTCCGGGAATTCGGGCTCTATGTGGGCGCCATCGCCATCACCCAGTATACCGGCCAACCCGCCGCCGACCTGTTCAAGCATCGGGTGGAGGACATGGGCCTTCGGGTATATCGGCTGTACCGCATCCCGGATTATCCTTCCAACGTGCCCGGCATCGTCAGCGACGAGGGCTACGGCAGGAACGATTACATCGAAACCACTCGTTCGCTGGTGGTGGTCACCGCGCCCGGCCCCGGCAGCGGAAAGATGGCCACCTGCCTTTCCCAGCTGTACCACGAGCATCGTCGCGGCGTCAAGGCCGGCTACGCCAAGTTCGAGACCTTCCCCATCTGGAACCTGCCGCTCAAGCACCCGGTGAACCTGGCCTATGAGGCTGCCACCGCGGATCTGAACGACGTGAACATGATCGACCCGTTCCATCTGGAGGCCTACGGCGAGACCGCCGTCAACTATAACCGCGACATCGAAATTTTCCCCGTGCTGCGGGAGATTTTCAAGCGGATCTACGGCGAGTGCCCCTACAAGAGCCCCACGGACATGGGCGTGAACATGGCGGGCAAGAGCATCGTGGACGACGATGTGTGCCGCGAGGCCAGCTGTCAGGAGATCATCCGCCGCTACTATCGCACCGCGTGCGCCGTGAAGCAGGGCCGCGCGCTGCCGCAGGAAGTGCAGAAGCTGGAGCTGCTGATGCGCAGCCTGGATCTTGACTTTGAGCGCAGGAGCACCGTGAAGCCGGCGCTCGACATCGCCCGGGAGACGGGTGAGCCGGCGGTGGCCATCGAGCTGAACGACGGCCGGATCATCACCGGCAAGACCACCAACCTGCTGGGGGCCACCGCGGCGGCGCTGCTGAACGCGCTGAAGGCGCTGGCGGGCATCCCGGACGAGATCAAGCTGATTTCCCCCACGGTGATCGAGCCCATCCAGCATCTGAAGGTGGCCCACATGGGCAACCGCAACCCGCGCCTGCACACCGACGAAATCCTGATCGCGTTGACCATCTGCGCCGTCACCGATGAAAACGCCGAGCGCGCCATGGAGCAGCTGGAAAACCTCAAAAACTGCGAGGCCCACTCCTCCGTGATCCTGTCCCAGGTGGACGAGGGCATGCTCAGCAAGCTGGGCGTGAACCTGACCTGCGAGCCGGCGTATCAGACGAACAAGCTGTATCACAAGTGAACGAAGAGTCAGGAGTTTGCAAGTTTTTTCTGACAGAATCTCACTGAATACAACGCCTCCACATCGGCAATACTGCCCGTGTGGAGGTTGTTTTTATGGCTGGAAACAAGGTTGAAATCTGCGGTGTGGACACGTCTGCGCTGCCAACGCTGACCCACGAACGCATGCGCCAGCTGCTGGCCAGAGCGCACGAGGGCGACGACGAGGCCCGGCGGGAGTTGATCCAGGGGAACCTCCGGCTGGTGCTCAGCGTGATCCAGCGGTTTCACAACCGGGGCGAAAACATGGACGACCTGTTCCAGGTGGGCTGCATCGGGCTGATGAAGGGGCTGGACAACTTCGATTTGAGTCTGAACGTTCGGCTGAGCACCTACTGTGTGCCGATGATCATTGGCGAGATCCGCCGCTATCTACGGGACAACAACGCCATTCGGGTGAGCCGCTCCATGCGGGACACGGCGTATCGGGCGCTGCGTACCCGGGACGCGCTGGCTTCCGAGTCCGGCCAGGAGCCGACCACGGTTGAGATCGCGAAGGCCATGGACCTGCCGGAGGAGGAAGTCGTGCTGGCGCTGGAGGCCATACAGGACCCGGTTTCGCTGTTCGACCCGGTGTACCAGAGCGGCGGCGACACGGTTTATGTGATGGATCAGGTGCAGGACAAGCGGGTGAACGAGGACGACTGGGTGCGCAGCCTGTCCATCGACCAGGCGCTGAACCGCCTGCAGGCCCGGGAGCGGAACATCATTCGCCAGCGATATTTTCAGGGACGCACCCAAATGGAGGTGGCTCAGGAGATCGGCATCTCCCAGGCCCAGGTGTCCCGGCTTGAAAAATCGGCGCTGTCGACCATGCGAAAATACATCTGACAAAATTATGGTAAATTCAGCGGCCCTTGGCACTTGCGCTTTCCCGCCAAAGCACGTATAATATACGTATGCAAATGAACGGCCCAGCCGTGGGAAGGAATGAAGCCATTGTCCGCGCGCAATTCCGCAAAGGCCATCGTGTTGCACGAGGGTAAGATATTGGTCAACCGCTGCGCATCCAGGTTCGGGGATTACTACGCCCTGCCCGGCGGCGGACAGCGCACCGGCGAGATGCTGGGCGAAACGGTGCGGCGCGAGCTGCTGGAGGAGACTGGCTATTCCGTGATACCCATGCGCCTTTCCGGCATTTACGAGCGCATCAGCGAGGGCCGCAGGGACGGCAATGACCACAAAATCTATTTCATCTTCCTCTGCAAGCTGGCCGATGTCGACCGTCAGAAGCCCACGGAGAAGGACCGCTTCCAGATCGATTGCCAGTGGATTCCACTGAAGGACGCGCACCGCAGCAACCTGTTTCCAAGGGCCATCCGGGACAACCTGTCCGGATTGATCGGCCACGGGGAGACGATCTTCATCGGGTCGGAAAAGGACAGATAGCAAAAGGCGGAACCGCTGTGGTTCCGCCTTTTACAATAATTCGCTGTAATCCTGTATGTACACATCCGCTATCTTCCTGATCTCTTCCCTATCGCTGATCTGCGTGCCGTCCTCGATGGCGCAGACGCGCAGGCCTGCCGCCTTGGCGGATTCCATGGCGTACAGCGCGTCCTCGAAAACCCAGGCGCGATCCGCAGTGGCTCCAAGGCGGTCAAGCAGGTGGACGAAAAACTCTGGCTGACGCTTGTTCAGGCCGCATTCCTGGTTGTCGGTGACAAATTCAAAGCAGTCCAGAATTCCAAGGCGTCTCAATCCGTTGCCGGCGAATTCCCTCGGCGCGGCGGTGGCCACGCACATTTTCACGCCCTTTTCCTTCATTCGCGCCAAAAATGCAGGAACTGCCGGGGTTTTGAAGTGGGCGTCATGGAGATAATGGCGGTTCATGTAGCTCTCCGCTTCCCTGGACGCGGCCTCCTCATCCAGGCCATACCGTTCGCAGAAGCCGGCGATCATCTTTCGCGAGGAAGACGCGTACATCTTTCCGAGCAGCTCCGGATCCACCGGCAGCTGGTGGGCCAGCAGGAACTCCAGCGGCGTATAGCGCCAGTAAGGCATCGTGTCCAGCAGCGTGCCGTCATTATCGAATATGGCGGCATCCATATCGAAATCAAATCTCATCGCAATTCATTTGGACTTCGGTCTACTTGTGCAGACTTCGGTTTGCAAATATAGACTTTGGTTTGCACATTAAAGACTACGGTCTGTTATATTCCCAATATCGCCTTGGCGGCGTCGAGAATTCCAACAGGCCCGCCTCCCTGGGCGAAGTCCGGCCTGCCGCCGCCCTTGCCGCCCAGCGGTTTTGCAGCTTGAGACAGGAGCTGTCCCATATGAATGTCCACGTCCTGGGAGCGTGCGAATACAAACGCCGCCTGGCCTTCCACTGTCTTTGCGCCCAGCAGCGCCACGATGCCGGCCTGCCGGATGAGCCTTGAGGCGACGTCCTTGGCGAGGTTCACATCGCCGTCCAGAATCCTGGCCACGGCGATCGCGCCGCTTTTAAGCCTTGGGGCGGTCTCCAAGTCCCGGGTCAGCGCCGCGATGGCGGCATCCCGGCGCAGACGGTTCAGCTCCGCCGTGGCTTCCTTGAGGGCCTCCTGCATCGCGGAAACGTGTCCCGCCAGGTTGTCCGGGCTGGTGGAGAGAAAGTTTGCCGCCGCGTGGGCATGATCGAAGGTCGCCCGGTAGTCCTCGTAAGCCCGCTTGCCCGCCAGGAAGCTGACGCGCATCTTGCCCCGGGCCGGCGCCACGCCGATGATCTTCACCAGTCCCAGCTGACCTGCCGTTGAGGGATGCGTGCCGCCGCAGGCCACCATTTCGTCCTCGCCGATGGCCACCACGCGCACGTGTTCGGAGACCGTCGGGGGCTTGCGCAGGGGCAGTGTTTTCAGTTCCTCCGCGTCCGGGAACCAGCAGCGCACGGGTACGTCCCGCTGGATTCGCGCGTTCACATCGTCCTCCACCCGGCGGATGTCCTCTGGGGAGATGCGGGTGACGCCCTCGGGCATGGCCACGTCGATGGTGGACGCGTCGGCGGAGATGTGCAGTCCGATGGTCACGCCGCCCAAAAGCCGCCACAGGGCGCTGGCGATCATGTGATCCCCAGCATGCTGCTGCATATGGTCGAATCGGCGGGGCCAGTCGATGCTGCCATGAACGCGCGCGCCAACGTCCAAAGGCCTGTCCAGCGCGTGCCAAACCTCCCCCGCCTCGTCCACGTACACGTCCAGCACATGGGCTTGATCCAGCATGCCAGTGTCATAGGGCTGGCCGCCGGAGGTCGGATAAAAGGCGCTGCGATCCAGGCGGACGTGATAAGCGCCGTTCTTTTCCGCGCATTCCGTCACCGTGGCGTCAAATTCAGTTATGTATGAATCGTCGTAGTACAGCCTCTCGGTCATGCGTATCACACTCCAGTTTCTATGATACCGCATGCGCGGGGTTTACGCAAGGTGATGGCGGTAAAATGTCAGGCGGCCACCTCCCCATTGCGATGGGGAGGCTCTGACAAGCAGCGCAACGCCGCCCCTGCAGGGGATGCCATAATTCCTGTTGTCTGGAATAATACCATATAGATTATTCAATTGGTAATCGTTCCGAGTATACAGAAACCCATGAATACGCTCTCAACCGGAGTGTTATCTGAGCTGCTCAGCGCCATCTTGACTATTGTTTGATCGGATGTTATACTAATGTTAATCGTCGACCAGAGGTATAAACATAATTATCATTATTACAAGGGGAAAGAGGGGCGAAACAGGCATGAACGCGGACAAGATTATCAAAAACGCGAAGATTTACACGGCAGACCAGAACAACCTCCAGGCCACTGCGCTGGCGGTGAAGGACGGGAAGTTTGTCTACGTGGGCGACGAGGCCGGAGTTTCAGCCTATGAGGGCCCGGTCATTGATCTGGGCGGCAAATTCATCATGCCCGGCATCATCGACAGCCATGTCCACGTCACCTGGCCCATCGGCTTTGAGTACGCAACGATCGACGGGATCATTGACTGCTGCGGAAGGCAGGAGGCCCTGGACATCATGTCGAAGGTGATCGGGGAAAAGCCCGGCTTGGAACGCTACAGATTTATCATGGAGAAAAAATCCCTGAACGGCGAAGAGCTCACGAAGGAGAATCTCGACGCGATTTGTCCGGACAGCGAGCTGCAAATTCAGGAAGCGGAGGGGCACAGCATCTGGGTGAACTCCAGGCTTCTGGCCAGACACGGCATTACGGACGACAAGCCGGCCCCCGTGCCCGGACTCAGCTATTATGAGAAGAAGGACGGACGCCTGACCGGATACATCATTGAATGCTCGG
>CAMVBO010000125.1 GCA_947165745.1 uncultured Clostridia bacterium
CAAGACGCCGAAAATGCATCGTTCCGAATTTAGAAACAGACTCTAATTCCTCATTCCCAATTCCTCATTATTCCGCTAAGCCACGAACCCCAGCAGCGAAATCAGGCACAGCACAGCGGTCACGATGTAGTACATGGCCACAATGCGGGTTTCGGGCATGCCGCTGAGCTCAAAGTGATGGTGCAGCGGCGCCATCTTGAAGAAGCGCTTGCCGTGGGTGGCGCGGAAGTAGGCGAACTGGATCAGGTCGGACACGCTGCTCATCACCATCGCCAGCGCGATGATGGGCAGCAGCAGCGACAGCCGCGTCACCAGGGTCATGCCCACCAGCGCGCCGCCGATGAAGAAGGACCCCACGTCGCCCATGAACACCCTGGCCGGATGGCTGTTGAAGCGCAGGAAGCCCAGCAGGCCGCCCGCCATGGCCCCGGCGAAGATCGCCACGTTCAGCAGGTTATCCGCCTCGGCGGGGTTGGCCGCTGCCAGGGCCACACAGATCAGCGCCATCGTCACAAAGTCGAACAGGCTGCAGCCGCCCAGCAGGCCGTCCAGGCCGTCCAGCAGGTTGGCGGAATTCACCGTGCCCACCAGCACGAACACCATCACCGGAATGTAGAACCAGCCCAGGTTCCACTCCACGTTGAAGAAAGGCACCGTCAGGCTTGCGCCGATTTTCGGGTTGAAGTAAGCCCAGAAGGCCAGTCCGATGGACAGCAGGATCTGCGGCGCCAGCTTCTGCTTGGGGGTAAGGCCCTCGGCGGCGTGGTGGCGAATCTTGATCCAGTCGTCGATGAAGCCGATCATGCCGAAGCCCAGGGCGCTGACCAGCGCCATGAGCAGGAAATCCCAGCGGGCGTCGCCATAGGAAAAGGCCAGCGCCGCGATCAGCGCGGGCACGGCGAATATGATGCCGCCCATCTGGGGCGTACCCTGCTTCTTCTTGTGGGTCTGGGGCCCCAGCTCGTAGATCTCCTTGCCGAACTTCATCTTCTTCAGCCACGGGATCACGATCGGCCCCAGCACCATGGCCATGGCAAACGCCGCAATGACGGTCCAAATCAACCTTTGCATTTATCTTATGTTCCTTCCGATGTTTTCAAATCTCTTCCAGCAATTCCCGCACGACGACCTTTTCGTCAAACGGGTGCTTGACGCCCTTGATGTCCTGATAGGTCTCGTGGCCCTTGCCGGCCAGCACCACCACATCCCCCGGCTCCGCGTGGGTCAGGGCATAGCGAATGGCCTCGCGGCGGTTCTCGATGACTGTGTATTCGCAGCCGGTGGACTTGATGCCCTCCTCGATGGCGTCCAGGATCGACATGGGGTCCTCATTGCGGGGATTGTCGCTGGTCAGTATGCAATAATCCGCCAGCTGGCCGCCGATCTGGCCCATCATGGGGCGCTTGGCCTTGTCCCGGTCGCCGCCACAGCCGAACAGCGCGATCATACGCCCCTTGGCCGTCTGGCGCACGGCGCGCAGCACGTTCTCCAGGCTGTCGGGAGAATGGGCATAGTCCAGGATCACCCGGTAGGGCGTGCCAGTGTCCAGCAGCTCGATGCGCCCGGGCACAGCGTGGACGTTTTCAAGCCCCTGCCGGATGCTTTCCGGGCCCGCCCCGGCGCAGATGGCAATGCCCGCGGCCATCAGGGCGTTGTATACGTTGAAGATGCCCGCCAGGTGCAGGGACACGGTGGTGCGGAAGTGCTTGTGCCAGGTCATCAGGAAGCTGCACCCGCGCTCGCCGATCTCGATGTCGTTGGCGTACACGTCGCTGCTCTCCCGGATGCCGATGCGCATCTTCTGGCAATCCACGCCTTTGATGGCGGCGCCGACCCGCTCGTCGTCCACGTTGTAGACGATGGTTTCGCAGATCGCCGGGTCCATCAACCGCATCTTGGCGGCGAAGTAGGCGTCCATATCCGGGAAGTAGTCCAGATGGTCCTGGGAGAAATTGGAGAACGCGCCCACCTTGAACTTCACGCCCGCCAGCCGGTGCATGTCCAGCGCGTGGGCGGACACCTCCATGATGACGCACTCCATACCCGCGTCCACCATGCGCCGAAGCAGCGTCTGGGTCTCGATGGGATCGGGAGTGGTCAGCCGGTTGGGCAGGGTCTCCTCGCCGATCATGGAGCAGACCGTGCCGATCAGGCCGCACTTCACCCCGGCGGCCTCCATGATGGATTTCACCAGAAAGGAGGTGGTGGTCTTGCCCTTGGTGCCGGTGATGCCCAGCATCATCAGCTTTTCCGCCGGATTGCCGAAATATTCGGCCGCCATGTAGGAAAGCGCCTTGCGCACGTCCTCCACCAGCACCTGCGGCACGTCCAGGTCCAGCCTGCGCTGCACCACCAGCGCCACGGCGCCCTTCTCCACGGCCTGGGGGGCGAACTTATGGGCGTCCACCTGCAAGCCGGGCGTGCAGAAGAACAGCGCGCCGCGCTCCACCTTTCTGGAGTCGATGCACAGCGACGTGATCTCCACGTCCGTATTGCCAAGGGCCTGTACCTGGCCCGGTATTTTCACGATCAGCGCGTTCAGTTTCATCCGGCAGCCTCCCGAATTGAATGTCGTATCTCATGGGGCTCACGGCGGCTCGAAGCGCACCGTCACCCGCGTGGTTGGATTCACCTGTTCCCCGGCGGCGGGCGTCTGGCTCACGGCCAGCCCGCTGCCCTCGATGGCCAGCTGCAGCCCATAGGACTTCAAAAGGCGATTGGCCTCCGTCACGGGCATGCCGGTCACATCCGGCACGGTCACGTCCTCGCCTTCGATTTGGACGCCCTCTACATAGAGCATCACCAGCGCCCCGGCGTTCATGTCGGCCCCCGGGGCGGGCAGCTGACCCTTCACCCGGCTTCCCGCGCCGTCCAGCACGGCGTCAAAGCCGACCTCCTCCAGCGCGTGGATCGCGTCCTCCACGTCCATGCCGGTCACGTCCGGCACCGGGATCTGCGCCGCGGGCGGTTCGTCCGTCTCCGGGGCCACGCCCAGGTAAACCAGCGAGCGCTCCAAAATCTCCCGCGCGAAGGGCGCGGCGGTGACCGAGCCAAAGTCCACGGCCACATCCGCCTGATCCACGATCAGAATCACCGCGATGCGCGGATCATCCGCCGGCGCGAAGCCCACGAACGAGCCGATGTGGGTGTCCCGGGACACCGCACCGTCTATGTACACCTGGGCCGTGCCCGTCTTGCCGCCCACGCGGTAGCCGGGGATGTAGGCGTTCTTTCCGCCGCCCAGGGTGACCACGTCCTCCAGCAGCTTTCGCATGGTGGCGGAGGTCTCCGGCTTGATGGGATGGCCCAGCACCCGCGCTTCGCCCCGCTGGATCACGTTGCCCTCGGCGTCCGCTATTTCCTTGACGACGTAGGGCCTCAAAAGGTTCCCGCCATTGATGGCGGCGCACACGGCCCGAAGCAGCTGCATGGGCGTCACCGCCACGGACTGGCCAAAGCCGATGCGGGCGATGTCCACCCGCTTCACGGCGCTCTTGCCGATCACGATGCCCTCGGCCTCGCCGGGGATGTCCACCCCGGTCCTCCGGCCGATGCCGAAGGCGTCCAGGTATTGATAGAAGGTCTCCGTGCCCAGCCTCAGGCCCATCTCCACGAACACCGGGTTGCAGGAGTTCTGCAGCGCCTGGGCGAAGTTTTCCGCCCCGTGGGGCTTGCCCCAGCAGCGGATTTTTCCGCCCTCCACCGTCACGGAGCCGGAGCAGTAGAAGCCCTCGTTCACCGACACCAGCTTCGCGTCCAGCGCGGAGGCGGCGGTGATGATCTTGAAGGTGGAGCCGGGCTCGTAGGCGTCGGTGAGCACCCGATTGCGCAGCCGTTCGGTCAGCTTCTCCACGTCGTCCCGGGGCGGTGCATTCAGGTCGAAGTCCGGCTTGTTCACCATGGCGAGGATCTCGCCGGTGGCCGGGTCCATGGCCAGCACCCGCACGGCCTTGGCGTGGTTCACCTGCAGGGCCTCCCGGGCGGCCTGTTCGCAAAAGCTCTGGATGGAGGCGTCGATGGTCAGCGTCACGCTGCCGCCGTTGACGGCGGCGATGTACTCGCTCTGGCCGTAGCCCAGCGCGCGGCCCTTGCCGTCGATCTCATTCAGCACCCTGCCGGCCTTGCCGGACAGATAGCGATCCAGTGACTGTTCCAGCCCCGCCTGGCCCACGCCGTCGATGGTCGTCAGGCCGATGAGCTGGGTGGCGAACTGGCCCATGGGATAGTATCGCTTGCTCTCCTCCTCCAGATAGAGGCCATCCAACGCGTGATTTCCGGCGGCTGCGTAATCCGCCTTCATGCGCTTGATCTGCTGGGCTGTCTCCCGGGGCAGCTGGCGGCGCAGCGTCACGCCGCCGCGGCTGGTGTCCGAGGCCCGCTTCTCGATGGCGGCTGCCTCCATGTCCAGAACCGGCGAAAGGATCGCGGCAAACCGGGCGGCGTCCGTCACCTGCCTGGGGCTGACGGAGGCGGTATAGGCCGTGGCGCTCTGGGCCAGCACCGCGCCGTTCCTGTCCAGGATCCGCCCCCGGGTGGGCTGGATGGCGCTTTCGCTGGTCCACTGGCTCTGGGCGCGGCGCTGCAGATCCTCGGAAGCGATCACCTGCAGATAGAAAAGCCGCCCGGCCAGCGCAGTGAACAGGCTGAAAAACAAAGCCATGCATAGCGCAAGGCGGCGACGGATGACCGGCCCTGTGAGAACCAAGCGCATCCCTCCCCGCCTCGGATATGATTTAGTCGATCATTTCCTCCGCGCCGGAATTGTCGGCGCTCTGCGTGGACGTACTGTCGATCACCGTGGGCAGATTCACCACCCGAAGCTGTGTCTCGTCGGGCTGTTCCATGCCCAGCTGCTGCGCCCTGGCAGCGATCCGATTCAGGTTGTGGTACTGGCTCAGGCCCAGGTTCAGGTTGTCGGCGCTGGCGCTCAGCGCCTTGATCTCCTTCTGGGTTTGAACAACCTGCTTGTTCTGGCCCGACAGCTTTGCCATCATGGCGATCTGTGCAAACACGCCGATGAACAGCACCAGCGCGAACGCGATCATCAGCGCGCGACTCGTCCGCCTCTCCCGCTCACGGGAGGATTCCCGCATCCTGTTCATATCTATTCCTCCGTGATATTGGATAGAACTCAGTTGCCCTGGGGGCTGTAGTAGCGGTCGTTCACGTATTCAAGCAGCGCGTTGATATCCGTCTCGCTCTCTTCGCAGGTGGCCGCGAAGCGGCTCTCGTCCCAGATCTCCAGCCAACGGCCCATGCCTGCAAAGCGAATGGCCTTGTCCATGCCGGCCTTCTGGCGCAGCACGGCGGGAAGCAGCACGCGCCCCTGGCCGTCCAGGCTCTGATCCGTAAAGGAGAAGGCCTTGATCAGCCGGACATAAGCCATACCGCGAACATCGCTGTCCGGGATGCGGTCCAGCCGCTCGCTCATCTGCTGCCACTTCTCGGTGGGATAGAGGGCAATGGCGTTGAACTCGTTGTTCAGGCCGATCGTGAAGCCGTCGCCCAGCGCGTCGCGATAGGCCGCGGGGATGGTCACCCGGCCCTTGGGGTCAATATTATGCGTATAGTTTCCGGAAAATTCTGCCGCTGGCACTGGCTTCACCCCCTTTTCTGCCACTCTGTATGACACATTATACCACATCCATACCCTTTGCGCCACATTTTGACACTTATTTCATATATTTTTCGATTTTTGTCACATTCCTTGCCCCATTGTCTCGCACAACCGCCGACCAGGGCTGCCCTGCCACAGAGCAATTATATTTTCATCATGTAATTAGAACATGTGTTTGCATTTTAATCGAACATATGTTATACTTATGGCAGATGACAGGATTGG